>JAYVZN010000067.1:0-26881 GCA_043783305.1 Betaproteobacteria bacterium | reverse complement strand
GGCCTGCACCGTCGGCATGGCGTTGAGGATTTCACCGGCCAAGGCCGAGGCGTCGGCGATTTTGTCTTGGGATTCACGCGACAGCTTCTTGACCTTGCGGCCAATCGCGAGAATCGGCAGGATCAGCAAGGCCATCAGCCCGAGGTTCAGAGAAAAAAGATAGACGCTAGTGAAAGCCAGCATGACCATGCCACCGGCGAACTGGAACAGACTACGCAAGCCCATCGAAATGGAACTGCCGACCACGGTTTGGATCAGCGTCGTATCGCCGGTGAGCCGGGACAACACTTCGCCTGTCTGCAAGGTCTCGAAGAATTGCGGCGACTGCGACATCACGCGTGCATAGACAGCGCTACGCAGGTCCGCTGTGGCGCGTTCGCCGATCCACGACACGGTGTAATAACGTCCCGCTACGGCCAGCGCCCAGACGCCTGCCATGCCGAACAAGGCGAGGAAATGTCCATTCAAACTCAAGGCGCCCAACAGGCCGCCACTCGGCTGCGCCAGTTTGCCGAAGCCGAAGTCGATCAGATCCCGAAACGCCAGCGGCACCAGCAATATCGTTGCAGAGGCAAGGCACAACAGGAAAAAGGCAAGTGCAATGCGCGCCCGATAAGGCCGCAGGAATGGCCACAGGCCTTTTAAAACAGAAAGGGGGCGCGTGCTGATTGGGCGGTTTGGCGTGTTGCGCATCTGCGTAATTATCGTTCATCTCGACAGGATCTGCGCTAACGATAGTAAGCAGGAAAATTTAAAGTCGAAAATACCCGTGTTGATATTGGTTTAAGTAACGGCTGCTTTGGGCTGCGTTGCTGGCAGACATTGCTGTAAACAAAGCCAGTGGCCGTTTTTAAGACAGGGGATCTAGTATTATCGACCAAAACCGGCCATAACAGTTTGGGAAACAATGCGCGATTCATTGTCACCCACATCCCCAGGTTATTTTGTTACATATCTCCTCGACCGTTCAGGTGCCTTACGAGATAAGCTGCAAAAAGCGCGGTACCAAGGTGTGAAGGGAAGAATTCATACCAGAGTGGATACTTGCTATAAAGCATGCCATAAAGACCACCAACTTCAACAAAATAGACAAGCCAACCGACTAAGCCTATGCCGAGCGCGGCTAGGAATGGGCGTCCTTTCGATGCCCGTGCTCCAAGAAAGCAGCCAAAGAAGAATATGGCGCAGGACATAATAAGATCCAATAATAAAAATATTTTGCTTGGCTGGTTAGTTGCGAGGCCCGCAAGCTTTGTCAATTCTGAAGCGAGCATTGGAGCAAGAATCCAGCTAAGAGTGAGCGTCACGAGAGAAAGTCCAAGAACTACGCCTGCTATGCGTAACACCCCCCCGCGTGAAGGCAGTTCGGGATCTTCAACATGGGCACCAGGAGGCGCATATGGATTATTCATGATAGAGGGCTAAAAGTTACTCAAGAGCCACGTACATTTATTGATCCGTAGGCAAATGCATTATGCCTATGTTTTGAAATGTCAGCCATGAATATGGGTTGCGGCTTATGGCGCTGAATGACTCTTGTGGAGAAACTGCTCTATCGTCCGCTTCTGGCACAACTGAGACAATTTCGGAAATCCAAACTACTCCAAAGCAGTCATTCTGCATCCAAATTGTTTAAATGAACTCAATTCATCGCTGGCAAGGTGACGCGTATTAAAATACAACTACCCGTTACCGCCTGACTCACCGCTATGCAACCGAAATCTCCTCAAAATTATCTCACTGGCTACCCCGCTGCAATGGTGGCGCAAGTGCGGCAGTTGCTCGAACAAGGCCAACTGGCCGACAGGTTGCTGCAAAAGTATCCGCTTGCACATGAAGTGCGTACGGATAAGGCTTTGTACGATTACGTGCTCGAACTCAAAAGCGAATTTCTGCGCAACACGGGGCAACTGAGTAAGGTGGCGTTCGACAGCAAGCTGCATGTGATCCGCAACGCCTTGGGTATGCACACCACGATCTCGCGAGTGCAGGGTGCAAAGCTCAAATCAAAACGCGAGATCCGTGTGGCGACGGTGTTCAAGGAGATGCCGCCTGAGTTTTTGCGCATGATCGTGGTGCACGAGTTGGCGCATCTCAAAGAGCGCGAGCACGACAAGGCGTTCTATCAACTATGCCAGTATATGGAGCCGGATTATCACCAATTGGAGTTTGATTTGCGAGCTTATCTAAGCCATCTCGATGTGACGGGGCAGGTGCTGTGGGCGGTGGCTGGGGTGGCTGGGGTGGCTGGGGTGGCTGGGGTGGCTGGGGTGGATGCTTGGAAGGAATAGGGCTTTACACCACGCTTGGCTTGATGCGCCTTCAATTTTCCGTAGGTTGGGTTAGACGCAAAGCGTCGTAACCCAACATTTGTCACAATTTAACTTACCGCGTGTTGGGTTACGGCTTCGCCTAACCCAACCTACAAAATCTGGGGATGGGTTGTAACGTCGCGATTGATTCAACTCATCCCCATCCTAGCCTTCCCCTTAGTAAAGGGAAAGCCAAAATCAATCTTCCAGCGCACGCACTTTCACGGTCTTGCCCTTGACCTTGCCCGCTGACAATTTGCGTTCAGCTTCGCGTGCAATGTCGCGCGCAACGGCGACATAGGTGAATTGGTCGGTAACGGTAATCTTGCCGACTTGCTCGCGCGTGAATCCCGCTTCGCCGGTGAGCGCGCCCAGCACGTCGCCGGGGCGGATTTTTTTTTTGCGCCCGCCGAGAATTTGTAGCGTGACCATCGGTGGCACCAGCGGTGCGTCGGTCTCGCTTTGCAGTTCGCTCAGCTCATGCCACTCCGGTTCAGAGCCCATCATCTGTGCAATGTTGGCGAGGCGGCGTTGATCGGATTTGCTACAAAGACTTAGTGCCCAGCCTGCTTCACCGGCACGGCCGGTGCGGCCGATGCGGTGGATGTGGATTTCCGGATCGGGCGTTACATCGACATTGATGACGGCTTCAAGCTGCGCGATGTCCAGGCCGCGCGCTGCCACGTCGGTGGCGACCAGCACGGAGCAACTGCGGTTGGCGAATTGGATCAGCACTTGATCGCGCTCGCGCTGTTCCATGTCGCCGTTCAAAGTCAACGCATGAATGCCTTGTGTATGCAGTACATCCAGCAAATCGCGGCATTGTTGTTTGGTATTGCAGAAGGCGAGGGCGCTGACCGGGCGGTAGTACTTAAGCAAGAGGGCGACGGCTTGCAAGCGCTCTTCGTGTTGTACCGCGTAGAAGCGTTGGCGTATTTTGCGGCTG
This sequence comes from Betaproteobacteria bacterium, assembly GCA_043783305.1. GTDB lineage: Bacteria > Pseudomonadota > Gammaproteobacteria > Burkholderiales > Thiobacteraceae > RBG-16-58-11. The sequence continues at coordinate 23,623 of JAYVZN010000067.1, read as the reverse complement.
TCATGCTGCTCTAACAGTTTTACTTCTTTTGGGTTGCGTAAGAACTGGCTCGCCAAGCGCGTGATGCCATCAGGAAAAGTAGCCGAGAATAATAGGGTTTGGCGTTCCCGCGGGCATTGCTTGGCCACGTAGGCGATGTCGTCGTAGAAGCCCATGTCCAGCATGCGATCAGCTTCGTCCAGCACCAATGTGTTGAGCGCTTCGAGATCCAAACTACCGCGTTCCAGGTGATCCATGATGCGACCGGGTGTGCCGACCACGACATGCGCGCCGTGTTCCAGACTTGCCGTCTGCGGGCGCATGGGCGTGCCGCCGCACAGTGCAACGACTTTGATGTTGTCTGCAAAGCGCGCTAGGCGACGAATTTCCTGCGTGACTTGTTCGGCGAGCTCACGGGTCGGGCACAGCACCATCGCTTGCACGGCAAAGTGTCGTTGGTTGAGTTTAGTTAGCAGGGCTAAGGCAAACGCGGCGGTCTTGCCGCTACCGGTTTTCGCTTGTGCAATCAAGTCGTGCCCGGCAAGCGCTAGTGGCAGGCTGGCCGCTTGAATGGGCGTCATGCAGTGGTATTCGAGTTGCTGCAAGGTTGCGTACAAACCGGGCGGCAGCGGGAGCTCTTTAAACGAAGGCCCGCTAAGACGGGTAACCGGTACAGCGGTGTCGGGGGAGGAAGGCGTAAGCTGAGTCATACGCAATTATCCCTGCTTGTGCGGCGGGGCGGGTGTAAAAATTTGACCTATCGGCGGTAAAATCGGCATGGGTACCGCCGCGATAGCCGGATTTTTGTGAACAACCAATAGTAAATGAGAAACTCCAGAAGTTCGTGAGGCAAATCAGTAGTTGAGTAAGGCAAACCAATCCCGCCTGAAATCACAACGTATCAAGAGGTGTCGCATCGACCATACCCCATCTGTAAATTCCAACGATAAATATCACTGCCCGGGGCCGAATTTAAGCCGTACCATCGGCGGCTTCGTTCATGGTAGCCTTTATCGAATTGAACAAACCACAACAGCGAAAGCTTGGAGAGAAACCCTTGTCGGATAAAACGAAAGCGATGTCGTCCGCGCCATTGAAACGAGCATACGGTCGCTCCCTGCGGGATTTCCGTATTGCAGAGAAGGGTACGCTTCATGGGCTGCTGCCCGCCGAGGAAAAACTGCTTGACGCGACGGCGCGCGGCGAGTCTTACACAATCGGCCATGCTCTGCCGGATGACGAAAATGAGGATAACCAGGTGCGCGGCACGTTCTTACGCTTCCTCCTGCTCGGTGGAGATGGCGAAGCGCCCGTGCATGAAAAGGGAATTCAACTCTTCGGGGCGCTTGTCCAGGGGGATATCGACCTTGGTAACGCTGTAGCCGTCGTACCGCTTAGACTACGGTTCTGCCGTATCGCCGGTAAATTTCTGGGCCACAACGCGCGACTAGGCCCGCTTAATCTGAGCGGAAGCCAGATTCAGGGAATTACCTGCGATGGTGCCAAGATCACGGGCGACGTGTTCCTTAGGGAGGGCTTTACCGCCGAGGGCGAGGTTAGATTCCTCGGAACGGAGATTGGCGGGCAGCTTAGTTGCCGCAATGGCGAGTTCAAGAATGCGGACGGCTCGGCGCTCAACTTCGATGGCGCCAAGATCACGGACAGCGTGTTCCTTAGTGATGACTTCACCGCCGAGGGCGAGGTTAGATTCCCGGGAGCGGAGATTGGCGGGCAGCTTAATTGCCGCAAGGGCAAGTTTAAGAATGCGGGCGGCTTTGCGCTCAACTGCGATGGCGCGAAGATCACGGGCAACGTGCTCCTTGATGACGATTTCAGCGCCGAGGGCGAGGTACGATTCCCCGGAGCGGAGATTGGCGGGCAGCTTAATTGCGGCAATGGCAAGTTCAAGAATTCGGGCGGCTTTGCGCTAAGCTGTGACCGCGCGAAGATCACGGGCCACGTGTTCCTTGTTGATGACTTCACCGCAGAGGGCGAGGTCCGATTCCTCGGAGCGGAGATTGGCGGGCAGCTTAGTTGCCGCAAGGGCACGTTCAAGAATGCGGGCGGCTTTGCGCTCATCTGCGACAACGCCAAGATCACGGGCAACGTGTTCCTTAATAATGACTTCACCGCCGAGGGCGAGGTTAGATTCCTAGGAGCGGAGATTGGCGGCGATCTGGTGTGTCGTGGGGGAAGTTTTCAGAATCTGAAACAAGCCCCCACCACCGGCAATGGCGATCCACCCGAAGCGGGAGACGCGCTCACTCTTCAAAGCGCCAGGATTAGCGGCGTACTTTTCCTCGGCCCGGCCCAAGCGCCAAACGACCAACATGCCAAGTTCGATGGGTCGATCGATCTGCAGAACGCGTATGTCAAAGTGCTGGTGGATGATCCCAAGTCTTGGCCAAGCGCGACCGTGAAGACGGATGCCAAGGAGCTTAGATGCGTCCTGAAACTCGATGGATTCGTCTATGAACGCTTTAGCGGTGGGAGCCTAACCGATGCGGCAACCCGGCGCGCCTGGCTGCTGCGTCAACCGCACCGGCACCTCAACGCGGATTTCCGTCCGCAACCGTTCGAACAACTCATCAAAGTGCTGCGCGAGATGGGCCACGCGCGGGAGGCACGCGCTATCGGTTATTTCAAGGAGCAATGCCGCTTGCGCTTGGCTTGGCGTAATTGGAGCAAGCGCCTTAATCCAATTGAGGCGATACGATTGACGCTGAAATGGCTGTTCATCGAGAAGGCGCTGGGCTATGGCTATTATCCGCAACGTATGGTCGTGGCGGCCAGCGTCGTCTGGCTGGCCTGCGGGATTTTCTACCAAGCGGCAGTGCAAGAGAATCTGTTTGCCCCGACCAACGCGCGTGTCTACCTCGATGAAAAAATCCGCAAGACCTGCGTCAACAACGGCAAGCCAGCCTGGACTAGCAGCCAATGCGCGCTTGCTCAACGTGTTCCGGAATATCCGGTCTTTAACCCGTACATTTTTTCACTCGATGTCATCCTGCCGATTATCAGCCTGGGCCAGGAAGAAAGCTGGCAGCCGATGTACAACCCGTTCCACTACTCGATCGGAGGCTATGCGGGAGACCTTTCGCCGAACCTTGTTCGCGGCGTGGTGTGGGCGGAGGCCATATTTGCCTGGGTTTGGAGCTTGAGTTTGTCGGCGGTAGCAACTGGTGTGATTAAGCGGGATTGAGGGCGAATTTCGGTTTGATTGAAACTGCGGTCGGTTCGTTCGGCGCATCGGTTGGCGATGGGCGAAAGTTAGCTCCGGATGCCTGAATTTTGTCGCATCAACTCCTGGTTGAATTTACAGGGATAACCCTACTTTTTCTCATTAACTATGGGTTGTTCACAATTTTCAAGAACCGAGCGTTGCGACCCGAATGCCAGGCAAGCTGTAGGGGCTTGCCGGTGCTCACGTTGGCACACTTCGTCGCGGTACGATTGGCCGGTGGCAAACGGGGCATTCGATGCCCATTTTTATTCAGCGCTGAAGAGTGGTAAATTGGGTTCAGTTTTTCCGGTGTCTCGCATGCACCGCTCTTGTGTTAAACAGTCGACCATTATCCTTATGAACATGATTCCAGAAATTAGGCCGGGGCAATCCGTTGATCTCTTGAAAGAGCTGCATATCCTGACGCGCGACGGCAAGATGAATCAGGATAGCCGACGTAAGCTGAAGCAGGTTTATCATTTATATCAATTCATCGAGCCGCTGCTGTTGGAAGCCCGGCAAGATCATGCCGGAGTGCAGTTAGTTGACCACGGTGCGGGCAAGTCGTATCTGGGCTTCATTTTGTATGATTTATTTTTTAAAGCATTGCATGATGCATCGCATATCTACGGCATTGAAACGCGGGATGAATTGGTCGTAAAATCGCAAAATTTAGCGCAAAAACTAGGTTTTTCTCATATGTCGTTCCTGAATTTATCGGTTGCTGCATCGGTTTTTTCGGAACGCATACCGAGTCGGGTGGACATCGTTACCGCCTTACACGCTTGCGATACAGCCACCGACGATGCGATTGATTTTGCCCTTCAAAAGCAAGCACGCTTTATTGTGTTGGTGCCTTGCTGCCAGGCCGAAGTGGCCGGGGTGTTGCGAAAAAATAAAGCGCAGGCGCTCAGCCATTCGGCTTTAGCGGAAATGTGGCGGCATCCCATACAAACGCGTGAATTCGGCAGTCTGACGACCAATGTACTGCGTTGCCTGCAACTGGAAGCGCATGGCTATCATGTTAATGTTACGGAGTTAGTCGGCTGGGAGCACTCAATGAAAAACGAGTTGATCGTCGCCAGCTACCAGGATTTACCGCGTAAACGTCCCGCAGAACGGTTATGTGAAATGTTAAAAATACTGGGCTTAGAAGAATTGCAACCACGCTTTTTTACGCCGTCGCCGTCGCCGTTGCCCTGCGGCGCTGGTTAATATGCACCGCCTTCACACCAAACGCTAAGAGGTTGTTATGGCGCCCTATGTATACTGGTTTTTATTGGCTTTAGGCCTGATTGTTTTGGAGCTAGCAACCGGGACATTTTATTTACTGGTTTTGGGGTTGGCCTTGGCAATCGGCGGTTTCGCGGCCTATTTCGGCTTGAGTCAACCCATGCAACTCACCCTAAGCGCGCTGACCGGTATCGTCGGTACGCTGATTTTGCAACGCATGCGTTACGGTAGGCGGACGAATGTAGCCAATCAAAGTTTAGACATCGGGCAGCCGGTACAAAGTATTCACTGGCTTCAGAACGGCAATGCGCGCGCGATGTATCGTGGCGCAGAGTGGGATGCCGAACTGGAGACGAAGGATATTCCACACGAGGGAGTTTTTTATATTAAAGCGTTGCGCGGCTCTACATTAATTCTCACGCCGCACAAGCCGAAAGTTTAACCAGGAGGTAATGAGCAATGGAAATAGCTTTGTTTATTTTATTTGTGGCTCTTGTATTTGTAATCAAGGCGGTCAAAGTTGTGCCGCAGCAGAACTCTTGGGTGGTCGAGCGGTTGGGTAAATTTCACGCTGCATTATTACCGGGTCTAAATATCGTAGTGCCTTTTGTGGATCGCATTGCCTATCGGCATATGTTGAAGGAAGTGCCGCTGGATGTGCCGAGTCAAGTATGTATTACCAGGGACAACACGCAATTGCAGGTCGACGGTATCTTGTATTTTCAAGTTACAGATCCGAAGTTGGCTTCTTACGGGACTAGCAATTATGTCACAGCAATTACGCAGCTAGCGCAAACGACACTGCGCTCGGCCATCGGTAAGATGGAGCTCGACAAGACTTTCGAGGAACGCGAGCACATCAATACCGCTGTGGTTGCGGCGCTGGATGAAGCCGCATCGAGTTGGGGTGTCAAAGTGCTGCGTTACGAGATTAAAGATTTAACGCCACCGAAAGAAATTCTACACGCCATGCAGGCGCAGATTACGGCGGAACGTGAAAAACGCGCTTTGATAGCGGCTTCCGAAGGCCGCAAACAAGAGCAAATTAATATTGCGACCGGCGAACGCGAAGCGTTTATCCAACGTTCTGAAGGCGAGAAGCAATCGCAAATCAATAGGGCGCAAGGCGAAGCTGAAGCCATCAAAACCGTCGCGGATGCGACCGCGCAGGCGATTCGCAAAGTGGCTGATGCCATCGAATCGCCCGGCGGCATGAATGCCGTGAACCTCAAGGTTGCCGAGAAATATGTGGAAGCCTTCGCCAATATTGCGAAGCAAGGAACCACCTTAATCCTGCCGAGCAATATGGCGGATATGGGTTCCATGATCGCGACAGCAATGACGGTGATTAAAGGGCAGAAATAAAATCGGTGCTTTAGTTTATTCGACTGCGCATGGAAAAATGTGCCCCGGCTGCAGCCAACCAATGGCGGCCTGCACGTGTAAACAAGCGGTGGTACCCGCATCGGATGGCGTGGTGCGCGTTGGCTTGGAAACCAAAGGCCGTAAAGGTAAGGGCGTGACGCTGATCAGCGGTGTGCCGCTTGCCGCCATCGAGTTGGCTGAACTTTGCAAACAACTCAAGCAACGTTGCGGCTCGGGCGGAACGGTTAAAGAAGGCGCGATTGAAATTCAGGGGGATCATGTCGCAACGGTGATCGAGGTGATTAAGAAACGCGGTTGGCGTGTTAAAGGCTAAGCTGTTTGAACGATGTCATGAAGCGGCTAGCGGTATTGCGTCAACGCGTCATCCAGGAACGAGCACGGACTGTCACCACGGCGTAAGGAAAAATCCAGAACAAGGTAAAAAATGAGAAGTACGCGTAGAGAATTCCGTAGACAAAATCCCAGGACTTTTCGCTGCGCAAAAAATAAAGCATGTAAAACATCGCCATCAAACCGATGGCATCCATCAAGCGCAACACGGTGAGCGGATCGCTCATGGCCAGTGTGATCAGTAAGCCGATACTCGTGTAGATCATCGGGAAACGCAGATTCGTAAAAAACGCGTCGATACAAGAAATCCAACGCGTGCGCCAAGGCCGCCGCCATAGCACTTTCGTAATAAATTTCCACTCTTCCCGCACATAGCTGCGCTCCCAGCGTAGGTACATCTTAACCAGTTTGCTATAAGTTTCCGGCACGATGGTGTGTACGACTGCGCGGCGTTGGTAGACCGTGTTCAGTCCTTGCTCAAGGATCAAATTGGTTAGAGCGCGGTCTTCGCCAAAGGTGCACGGTGACCCCAGAAAAGTCTGATTGCGCCATTCGGGCAAGACTTTTCGTACGACCGATAGGCGGTAGGCCGAGAGTGCTCCAGGACAACAATAGACCGTTCCATAAGTTGATTGCGCGGCACGCAGCATGTCGAAAGATAAGATAAAGCGTACATGCAGCATGCGCGGAATGATGTTGGTATAGCGGTTGAACGCCGCCACTTTTCCGGCGACTGCGCCAATCTTTGGGTTACGAAATGGGGCAACCAATGCGAGCAAAGCTTGCGGCTCTATGACGCTGTCTGAATCAATAGTAACTACGATTTCACCTTGGGCATGAATAAACCCAGCTTCTAACGCAGCGCGTTTACCGCGATTTTCGGTGAAGCGTAGTGGCGTGACTAAGCCGGGAAAGCGCTTTGCTGCAGAAGAAATGTATTCCCACGTGTCGTCTTGGCTGCCGTCGTCCACCACAAATATTTCTAGCCGATCGTGCGGATAATCAGACTGCGCGATGGATTCGATGGTTTGAGCCACCATCGCTCCCTCGTTATAGGCGGGAACAATAACGGTTAATTTAGGTGCGGATGCGGGCGTTTCGGGAGCAATTTCCCGATAGCGGAAAAGTAAGATGGTGCGAAAACCCAGCAAGAGCATGCCCATACTGATCCAGATAGCGCTGGGGCGGAAGAGGGTATGGTTCCAGTCCCGAGCCGCTAGGGCACCCATCAGCGGTTGAAAAATATTTCCATAAAACGCGAAATACGACAGAGCGATTAAACTCAAGACGATGGATATTTTTAAAATACGATCTGCAACGCTCGGCATTCTAACCGGCAATTCGAAGGCAAGCATCGGCGGGGTTATGGTTTTAAAAGGTGTCGACATCAGCGTTATTTAATCAGGGATAGTGCTTGCCCTAACATGGATTGCGTTCCAGGCCGAGAGTTCATTGATGACCCTAGAAGAACTGCGGCAGTATACGCAATTATTGTGTCGGCAACATGAATTAAACAAACAGTAAGGCACTGGAAACAAATGCCGTAAAAGATCGGAGATTTTCGTTAAAACCGAGGCTCAATGTTGGTAATTGTACGATGTACAGAGTGGCAAACATTTTGTTTCAAACTTTATTTCAGAGAGGGTTTAATTTTTAACGACATTTGTAAGGCGGCTGCTTCAGCCGCTTTGATGCCGTCCACGGCAGCGGATAAAATTCCACCGGCGTAGCCTGCCCCTTCACCGGCGGGATAAAGTCCACGCGTATTGAGACTTTGAAAATTGTCTTTGCGTCTGATACGAACGGGAGACGAAGTGCGTGTTTCTACAGCGGTGAGCACTGCATCCGGCATGGCAAATCCTTTAATCTGTTTTTCAAAGGCCGGTAACGCTTCGCGGATCGCCGCGATAGCGTAGTCGGGTAGTGCGTGGCTGAGGTCACCCAATTGCACACTCGGCGTGTAAGACGGGAGCACCGTGCCGAGCGCGTTCGAGGGTTTACCGGCCAGAAAATCGCCAACTAATTGCCCCGGTGCCGCATAGCAGCGCCCGCCCAGATCGAAGGCGCGCTCCTCCCAATGGCGTTGAAATTCGATACCGGCCAGTGGATGCCCAGGATAATCGTCCGGCGTAACACCGACCACGATGCCGCTGTTGGCGTTGCGTTCATTGCGTGAATATTGACTCATGCCGTTGGTCACCACGCGTCCGGGTTCCGATGCGGCCGCCACCACGGTACCGCCGGGGCACATGCAAAAGCTATACACCGAACGGCCATTGTCACAGTGATGCACTAATTTGTAATCGGCGGCTCCTAGCACCGGATTACCGGCGTGTGGGCCGAAGCGGCGGCAGTCGATTAAAGATTGTGGGTGTTCGATACGAAAGCCGATGGAAAAGGGCTTCGCTTCGATATAAACACCGCAATCGTGGAGCGCCTGGAACGTGTCGCGCGCGCTGTGGCCGACGGCTAAAATAACATGCTTCGCAGCAATGTATTCCCCACTGGCCAGCGTGACACCACACATCTGATTATTTTCAATACTAAAATGATCAACACGGCTTTGGAAGCGAATTTCGCCTCCCAGCGCTTCGATATTCGCGCGCATTTTTTCGACCACGCCCACCAGGCGAAATGTGCCGATATGCGGTTTGCTCACATAAAGAATTTCGGGCGGTGCTCCCGCTTGAACGAACTCGGTGAGCACTTTATAACCATAATGCTTGGGGTCTTTGATTTGGCTGTGCAGTTTGCCGTCAGAGAACGTGCCTGCGCCGCCCTCGCCGAATTGCACATTAGATTCCGGATTGAGTTGGCTTTTCCGCCAAAAAGCAAAGGTGTCTTGGGTGCGTTCACGCACCTTTTTACCACGTTCCAAAATAATCGGCTTGAAACCCATTTGCGCCAGCACTAAGCCTGCAAATAAACCACAGGGGCCGGTACCGATGACGACCGGACGCTGGTCGATCTGCGCAGGTGCTTGCGCAACAAAATGGTAGGTACGATCCGGTGCTTGCGTGATATGCGGGTCATTGCGCGCAAGCCATTCAGATTCCTGAGCCACTTCAACATCCAAGGTATAAACCAAGGAAATGGCACGGAGTTTGCGCGCGTCATAAGCACGCCGAACAATACTGAAATGCAGCAAGCGATCCGCCGTGATACCCAGGCGCGCCAGGATGGCGCATTGGATTGCGGTTTCGAGGTGGTCAAGCGGGAGTTTTATTTCTGAGAGACGCAACATGCGTAATATTCCGGTAAATAATAATTAATGAAGCAAGGCTTTGAAATAGGGCAGGCGGCAGCTATAGTGGCATTTTACCGAGCCGTGCGATGCTCAACGGGATTTCACGCAAATCCCGTATGGGGCTACGGTTGGCTTGCTAAAGTTGTATCAAGATATGCCGTTTAAAGCTCAAGATCCGATAGTCTAACGGATACAGCATCTGTAACGGGCAAACCCATCGAAAGATGGGGACGCAAAGTTTCCGGTCTAAGGGGTTTATGCCCTAGGATAGCGGGACTGCTGGATGTGCTAAGCGCTTTTCGCTTAACTACGATTCCACCAGTCGCGCACTTTTCCCCAACCGGATTTTAGCCGCTTCAGGCCGTATGCCTGAGGCGCTGTATGAGGAAAAGAGTATGAGCGACACCGATCACGACAAACTTCTGCATGCTCTGGCGCAATCCGGACAGGACCCTACGCCTGCCGAGATACGCATTCTCGAGCGTAGCCGAGAAATTGCGGCGGGTAGCTTGTGCGGGGCCTTAAAAGGCATGTTGGAACGCTTGGTGGATGAGTTTTTTGTGTTGGCCGAAAAAGCCGTTCAACTGGATACGCAGCATCTCTATTTTGAAGCTATGAGCATCGTGCGCGATCAGCGCGATCAAATCGAGCAAGGCTTCCGCAAGCACTTTATTCTGGGTTTTAACTCAGCAATGCGCGCCGATGCGCACCGTAAAAATTCAAATTTCAATACCGACGGTGAATTCGATTTAGTGAATGCCGAGGATCTGGAGGAATCCATTGCGATTCAAGAAATGACGGCCAAAATGAAGGAGGCTAGTCGTGATGAATTATTTGCTCTGGAAAAACGCATGGGCGTTTTACTGCACGATACGGAACTCAACCAATTCAAAAATCCTCTTGGCGTTGAAATTTTCGCCAATGCCTTTGTGGCGGCCTGCGGCGAGACGGATGCGCGCTTGAAGGTGCGCTTGTTATTGGTGACGATGTGGGATCGCCAAATGCAAAATGGCGTGCTCTCGATGTACCACGAAGTCAACCAGTATTTGGTTGAGAAAAATATCCTGCCGAAAATCAAACGCGAATTTAGACGGCAAGACATGAGTCAGGTCGAGCAAATTGCGAATGCGGCCGCACACGCTGCGGTACAAGCAATGGCCATGACTGAGGATGACGGCGATGTTTTCGAAACCATGCGTCATTTGTTTACAGCGGCGACTACGCGCGGAGCTTTGCCGGGTATTCCCGGCATGATGGGGATGCTCGGCGCACCCGGTGGTACACCGGGTGCGCCGAGCGGTGTGTTTGGTGGCGCTGTGATGGGCGGCGGCGCTGCAATTCCTGGATCGGCGGTCGGTGGCGGTTTCGCGTCGGCACATAATCCGATGGTGGTGACGCGATTAACCCAATTGCAGCACGACGATGCCGCCGGCTCCGCAGCGGCGGGCCAGTTGGCGTATGCGCATGTCAACGTGTTGCGCGACTTAAAAACGACGGAACTGGCCAGTACGCTGGGTTCGGCGGATGCGCTGACGATTGACATTGTTTCGATGTTATTCGATTTTATTTTCGATGATCAGCGTGTTCCGGATCCGATCAAGGCATTGTTAGGGCGCTTACAAATTCCTGTTTTGAAAGCGGCCATGTTGGATCAGGCTTTTTTTTCCAAAAAAAGCCACCCGACTCGGCGGTTATTAAACAGCTTGGCAGAAGCGGCGAATGGTTGGGATGAGGAAATCCGCCATGACTCCGCACTGTATTTAAAAATTGATCAAATCGTACAGCGCATCAATGCCGAATTTGAGGATGATTTAGCCGTTTTTGTGCAGGCTTTGGATACGTTTGAGCATTTCATGCAGGAACAGGAAAGTGCTGCGGATGCCTTGGTTGACGTGAGTATCGATCTGATCGAAACACGTGAACGGGAGCAGATTAAAGAAGAAGATGCGCAAGCGGTTGCGGAAGATGCCGTGCGCGCTCGCGCTTTGGATGCTGAAGTTCCTGATACCGTTCGTTTGTTTTTATGCCAAGAATGGATCAAACCGCTGCGTTTGGCATTTATGCATGGCGGCAGTGAAAGTCTTGCTTGGCTCACGGCGATTGGTTTGATGGATGATTTGATTTGGAGCGTGCGCCCCAAACTAACCCGCGAATCGCGGCAATACATGGTAAAAACACTGCCGGGTTTACTGCGACGCTTGCAGGAGGGGATGGTCTCGGCTGAAATTGCACAGTCCACGCGCGACCAATTCATGAGCCAATTAGTCCAGTGCCATGCGTCCGCCGTTAAAGCCGGTTTCCAATCCATCGCCGCCGCGCCGCCGGAAACGGAGGAAGCGTGGAAATCAGCCGTGCTGGCACGTCAAGCCAGTAATCACGGGCAAATGCAGGAATCGGCGGTGGTATTGCCGTTCGCACGACCGGAGCGTATTCAGGACGACGGTCATGTAAAGCTGGAAATTATTAAAGCGCCGTCGGGTCAAGCCAAGTTGGACGTTGAAGAAATTACAATTGGTAGTGTGAATTGGGCCGAGCAGGATGAATTTGAAGATAGCGCCGAAGATGCCGCAGCGTTAAATCCACCTCTAAATCTATTGGATGAAGCGGCTGCCAAGCATTTAGTAGCTGAATTGAAACCGGGAATTTGGGTTGAGTTTTGTCACGACGGCGCCGAGACGATGCAGGCTAAGTTGAAGTGGATTAGCCCGCTAAAAAGTGCCTATCTGTTTACCGACCGCCAGGGAAAACGTGCCGCGACGATGCCGCTGGAAAAATTAGAAGCGGCGTTTCGTATCGGCAGCGTTCGGATTATCGATGAGTTGCCCTTGCTTGACCGCGCCGTGGACAATGTCATCGAGACCCTCAAGCAAGCGGCGGCTTAAACTGTAGGGAATCCGACATTCGGGATGAGGTGTCAACGCCCTTGCGCTTCTTTTAGCCAACGCAAATAGTGCAAACCGTAGCGGTAACCGAGTTGCATCCCGACGGCGAAATCGTCGCCGGCATCTAAATTTTCCTCTGGAGGCTTTAATTGCGCCACACGGTACGCATTGCCTTTTAAATACCCGTGGGCCATATCCAAACTCCAGCCGGTCTGCCGCGCTAAACGAAATGCCGCTAAGTGAATAATTTCTGCCATAAAACCTCCTGTTATAAACTGAAAAGCAAACAACAGGCCAACTCTTGAATTATTTGGGTGACAGCGTTGGCAAAATGGGCGTGTGCAATGAATCAGTATGCTTCGCTATACTGAGCGTTATTGTTGACCACGTCCGGTTAAGGCGGGAGTACAGAATGATTCGGTACTGATTCTGGATTTTGAAAGGGGTCTACGACCCGCGTTAACGGTCGCGACAACGTGATTCAAATAGAATGCATTAAGCCCCCTAGCAAAACCCGATGTAGCCTATTTGAGCTATCCGGATGCCCCGCCCAGTACGGTAATTTAAAGAGATAGAACCTAAGATATGGCAAAAAAGAAAAATAAGATTAAGAAACGAATGTTGCAGATGGGTTTTCTGCTGATTTTACTAGGTGGCGGCGTATGGATTTTCCTTCCCAGTCCGATAGCCGTTCACGTTGACGAAGCACACAGGGGTAGTTTTAGTACCGTCATCGAGGCGGAAGGCAAGACGCAAGCCCGCAATCGCGTTGTGATTTGGGCACCGGTCGCAGGCGTTCCGCAGCAGATGCCCCTGGCCGTTGGTTCCCCGGTTGTGGTGAAACAAATCATCGTGCGTCTTGTACCCGATGCAGTGTCATTCCGTGATCCGCAAACATTACAGTTTTTAAAAGAGCGGGCGGCGGCAGCGTTAGCCGCTAAGGGTCACATCGCGGCCCAGCGTGAGCAGACTGCGGCAGTTGTGAGTCAGGCACGTGAAAATTTAAGCGGAGCCGATCGCATGGTCTCCACCCATATTGAAAAAGTGATGCAGCGTGAACAGGCGCAAGTGGCACTGCGGCTCATTTTCAAAGAATTGGAAACGCTGGATGCCGCCGCGCGATCCGCAACTTTCGACCTTGCTGCTGCCGAAAATGCGCAGCGTGAAATAAAAGGCGGGATGCCACCTGAATGGGTTTTGCCGGCACCGGTGAGTGGTATCGTGCTGTCGCTAGCGGAGAGCGGACTTCCAGTTGGAATCGGCGCGCGCTTAATCGAAATCGGCGATCCGACGGATTTGGAGGGTATTATTGAAATCCCGGCGACCGATGCAGCCCATGTGTCGGCGGGTCAACGCGTCGAGTTGAAGTCGGCACGTTTGGATGCATTCTCCGGGCGTGTGCGCCGTGTGGATGTAATCCCCGCGACGGTTAATGCGGCTCAGCCGAAGGCGCGTATCGCGATTGAGTTTGTGGCATCGCCCGCTACAGTAAAAGCACTGGGTAATAATCAAGCGCTGAGTGCGCGCATTACCTTGGCCACTATCGACCATGTTTTGAAAATTTCAAGCCATTCGCTGATTCAGCAGGGGCAACAGACTTCTGTCTTTATTATCGAGAACGGACGAGCGCGCAAGCGCGCCATCACGTTCAGCGCGCGCGATGCCGACACGGTTGTTATCGAGCAGGGTTTAAAAGATCAGGACCGTCTTATTTTGAATCCCGGGCCTGGGATCAAGGATGGCGTGCGCGTGCAGCCGCTGTAACGCGCTACGACGGGAATCGTTTTTTAAACAGAACAAAGCGTCGATTATTTCCGACTTCGGTTAAGCGCGCACCGAAGCGATCCAGTACGTTTTTACGTTCGTCGTGCTGCACGGCAAAGTAGGCGCTTTGCGGATCATTCAGCAGGACGGCCATTGCATCAAGACTCGCAAGTTTTATGGCCTTTCCGTTTGAGTAAAACTCGGCCGAGAATGGCCGTTCGTGCAAGTAGGCCAACCGTGAATTAAGCCCGTGGTTAAGCGTTAGATACTGTGCGATTAAATTTTTTTCTGTCTTCCCGCGATCAATATCGACAATCGACCACAGTACCGCAATAAAAATAAACGGTGTTAACAAACCGATGCGCAGCGGTATTGCCCATGCGGTTGGTGTGTCCGGTGCGGTGCGGCTATGCCATGCTTCTGCGGCCAGCAGTGCGAATGCCGGGATGCCGGGATACACGTAGGTATAAAGAATATTTCCCGACAGCGTAAAGAGTAGCAACGGTGCCAGCATCCAGAGAATTAAGTAGAGGCCCCAGCGGGATGGTTCGCGTATGAGTGTCGATAAAGAAGCGCGCCATTTTGCCTGTAGCAATACCACGGGAATGGCCAACGACCAAGGAAACACAGACGCTAAGGCGTACCACCAAATCATTCCATAAGCCTGTCGGTGGGCATTGCCGTAGAGATCCCCGGTCCAGCCGGGCTGGGTAAAACGTTTCCAGTGTTCGCCAACCAAAAAATATTCCAGGAAACCCGGTGAAGCGCGCTCTGCCAGCAGATACCACGGCAAACTGAGCGCGAGCATTAATAGGGTGCCGGTAATCAGGGGAAGTCGTTGCCGGTATAGTTGCCATTGTCGATGTACCATGACCCAGAGTCCGATGGGAATGCCGACGAGCAATAGGGCGACCGGCCCTTTGGCCAATAGGCCGATGGCGAGCCCGACAAAAAACAGATAACCCCAGAGGCGGTGCGCACCGCTGATGGCGCGCCAGAAGGCAACCATTGATAAGGTGGTGCCGAGTGCCAGTACCGGATCCATCAACACGGCGCCAGCCAGTACAAAGGTCACCGCACTGGTGATGAAAACTGCCGAGGCGCCCCAGCCGAAATTATTTCCGCGGTGTTGGCGCGCGATGGAAAAGACTAAACCGACCATCATGAGCGTTGCCATAAAGGTAGGCAGGCGCGCGGCAAACTCGTTAACACCCAAGAGGCGGAAGCTCAGTGCTGTCAACCAGATGGACAGTGGCGGCTTACCCCAAAAAGGCACACCGTAATCGAATTGGGGCATCAGCCAGCGGCCGGTCTCCACCATCTTGCGCGCCATCTCGGCATACCGCGCTTCAGTCGTGTCCATTAGCGGGTAAGCGCCGAGCGTTGCGAGGCGGATGAGCAGCGCCAGCACCAGCAGCGTAGCCATCGGGTATCGGCGTAATAATAAAGCGAACTTAGTAAGCACGGCTCATGCTCATGGCTTCGGTTTGGTCATCGGCGCGGCGACTGGTCGCCGGCAAATGTCGTTTGATGAGATACAAGGGCCGCTGTTTGTTCTCCATAAACATTCGCCCCAGGTATTCGCCAAGCACTCCCATGGCCATTAATTGCACGCCGCCCAGAAAAAGCATGACGATCATAATGGTCGGGTACCCCCGCACTATTTCGCCAAAGAGCAGGGTGGAGACGGCGATCCAGACACCGTAAAAAAAAGCGCCGAACGATACCAAAAATCCCAGGTAGCTGGCTAGCTTGAGCGGTGCCGTGGTGAAGGCGGTAAGACCGTCCAAAGACAACGCCAGCAGGGAGCCGAATTTCCATTTCGTTTGGCCGGCGACGCGGGATTCCCGATCAAAAAGCAGTTCCTTTTGCGAAAAACCGATCCAGGCAAAAAGCCCTTTCATATAACGGTTGCGCTCCGGCAAGCGGCGCAACGCGACTACTGCGCAGCGGCTGAGCAAACGAAAATCGCCGGTATCCTCGGGTATCTTTATCCGGCTGAGGCGGTTGAGGAGACGGTAATACAAATACGCGCAGAGTTTTTTAGCGAGCGATTCCCCTTGGCGGGAGCGGCGGCGCATGGTGACCACGTCATATCCGCCAGACCATTCGTCGAGCATCCGGCTGATTAATTCAGGTGGATCCTGCAAATCGGCATCCATAACAATGACCGCATCACCATCGGCGTAATCCAGCCCGGCCGATAGGGCCGCCTCCTTGCCAAAATTACGGCTTAACTCCAACAGGCAGACACGCGTATCTTGCTGGCGGAGCGCATCCAATATCTGCGGTGTTTGATCGCAACTACCATCGTCGATATAAATGATCTCGGCGCGCATCGGTAAGTCGTCCAGCACCTGGATTAGACGGTGATGAAATTCTTGTAAAACACTTTCTTCATTGAAAACGGGAACGACAATAGAAATGAATGGCGGCTTTGATTGGCTGGAGCACGTTATCGATATGGGTGTCGGCCAGGATTGGGCAGGCATCAGAATGTCCACTTTCGATTCAAGTAAAACGTAACAAAAAAAGTTGCACCGGTGGCGATCAATTGATTCAAAATGGGCTTTATATCTAGGGTTTTCAGCGTGAGTAGGAGCATCGCCGCGTTAATAACCCAACTCAATAATGCAACCATCCAAAAACGTAAAAAAGTATGGCGATGGTTGCGGGTGCTGTGAAAAGTGAAAAAATAATTTAGATAGTAATTTACTGCGGCCCCTATGACGGCACCCACTGTTGACGCGCTGATTACCGTGAGGGGTGTCGATTTAAGAAGTAGGGTAAGAACCGTATAATGAACACCGGTTCCAACTAAACCGGCACCCCCGTAGCGGGCCAGTTCCATGAATGCTCCTGGTAGTGGATAGGTGTGCGACCGAACGTCGACCACCGACAATGTGATACATGGTAGGCGAGCGACAGCTACCGGAAGATGACCGAAAAATGTCCGTTTGGTTACTTTTGAATGCAGGGAGAATGAAGGCTGAAGGCTGGAGGCGGTGTGGTTAGTCAGTTGCCGAGGGGAAGGTCAGTATGACCGTTGTGCCGTGATCGATTTCGCTGTGAATGGAAATGGCACCATTGTGTAAATGCATGATGGATTGAACGATGGCAAGACCGAGTCCGGTACCTTGTCCGTGACGGGATCGAGCACCGTCGGCGCGATAAAAGCGTTCCAGTACATGCGGCAAATCCACGGGCGCGATACCACTTCCGGTATCACTGACGCTAATTTGGATCGCGTCATTTTTTGCGTTTACAGTAATGTCTATTTGCCCACCGTGCGGCGTATGATGCAGCGCGTTGGCGACAAGATTTCCTAACGCGCGCCGCAAAAGACCGGAATCCGCCGATACATTTCCAGTGCCTTGAGCCATTAGGTGGACCTCTGATTCATCGGCCATGGCTTGGTAAAAAGCACAAACAGACGCAACTTCCTGTCCGCAATTCAATAATTTTTTGTCAAGCTGCGTGGCGGGCTGCTCGGTTCGCGCAAGGAACAGCAGCGCATCCACCATGTGCGATAGACGCGCGTATTCGTCGAGCGCCGACTCGATGCAAGCCCGGTAATCTTCCTTTGAGCGTTCCTTGGAGAGGGTGATTTCGGCTTCGCCTCTGAGGATATGGAGCGGCGTTCGCAGTTCGTGTGCGATGTCGGCAGAAAAGCGCGAGATACGGATAAATGAATCTTCGAGGCGCGTCAGGAGATGATCAAAATTGGTGGCCAGCGGTTGCAATTCGGACGGCCATGCCTCGTCGGCGACACGGCGGTGCAAATGTCTCGCACCTATTTCATCGACGATTGCGGCGAGGCGGGAAGCGGGCTTTATTTCTCGGCGTGCAATAAAGTAGCCGGCGGCGATTGCAATCGCTAGGGCGATGGTGATTGAAAGCAGTAAGGTTCTTCGGTACGCGTCTAAGAGTTGCGCCTCATTGGAAAGATTCATGGCAGCGTAAATAGTAAAAGGAAAGTGCGCATCGGATTGGCTGGACATCTGACGATATTTGTTTTGGTTACGGCCGTTCCAATCCGTTACGCCATTTATCGGACGAGGCCGGTTTACAAAAGGTTCGCGGGCGGTAAAAATGAGATTGGAACCGGGGCTGTCGGCGACAATTTCCGATTGTGCATTGAGTACCCGGATAAATATACCGGGCAGTGTTTCCGCCTCGTTCTGTACAGCTTCACGCAGCGCGGCGTAATCGTGCGGGTGGAGTGTTAGGGTAGCGCGTATTTCAGCGATTTTGCCGGTGAGTAGCTGGTCGTTTTCTTGCTGGAGTTGGTTTGCCAGCACCCAATACAGCACGCTACCGGCCGAGGCAATGAGTACAACGCTGAGTAACGCATACCAAACGGTGAGGCGCACGGCAATCGAACTGCGTCTTCCACTTAGGAATTTAGTGCCGTTCCTCCAGGACATAACCGGCTCCGCGCAGTGTATGAATTAATTTTTGAGGGTAGGGATCGTCTATTTTTCTGCGCAGTCTACGAATGGCGACATCGACAATATTGCTGTTGCCGTCAAAATTCATATCCCACACTTGCTCGGCGAGTCTCGTGCGCGTTAAGGCTTCACCGGGGTGGCGCAGGAGATATTCCAAGAGTCGGTATTCTTGAGGCGCGCAGTCTATGAGTGCGCCCGCCCGCCATACCTTGTGGTGTAACAAATCCATTTTAAGATCAGCGAAGCAAAGCGTCTCAGATTGTCGCGCGGGTGCCCGTCGTAAAATATTGCGTACGCGCGCCAGCAATTCCGAGAAAGCAAAAGGTTTAACAAGGTAATCGTCAGCACCCGAATTTAAACCTTTTACGCGCTGGGAGATGTCATCCAATGCGGTCAATAGGATGACCGGCTGGTCCTGCCGATGTTTGCGAATTTCCTGAAGCACCCACCAACCATCGCGTTTTGGCAGCAAGATATCCAGTATAACGACCTCATAGTCGCCGGTCGTGGCGAGGTGAAAACCATCGATACCATCCGTGGCGATGTCAACTAAAAAACCTTCTTCGGTAAATCCGCGTTTCACGAAAGCGGCTGTTTTTGGTTCGTCTTCAATGATTAATATTTTCATCGTGAGTGGCTAAATTACGGGGAAATTATGCGGAGTTTTGTTTCTGCGGCGAAGAGTTTATTTTTGCCTGCATGCGAAGGCTCCGTACCATAATGTTATTCAATGGCTTCGTAGTGCACCTCAATAATGTCTAATTCCTGCGCACCGAGCGGTGTGTGGACCGTAATGGATTCGCCTTCCTGCTTACCGAGCAGCGCTTTTGCTAGGGGCGCAATCCAACTGATGTGGCCGCGCGATAAATCGACTTCATCCATCCCGACGATGGTATAGGTATGGTCTTCGCCTGCTTTATCGCAGACCTGCACCGTGGCACCGAAGTAAATTTTTTCGTGCGGTTGCTGTGCCGGGTCGATGACCTCTGCAAAACCGATGCGTTTCGTGAGAAAGCGAATGCGTTTGTCGATTTCGCGTAACCGTTTTTTGCCATAGAGGTAGTCGGCATTTTCGGAACGGTCACCGAGTGCTGCCGCCCAAGAGACAATTTTCACGGTTTCGGGTCTTTGCACTTTGATCAAGTTATCGAACTCCGCATGCAGGCGTGCAAAGCCAGCAGGCGTAATGTAATTTTTGGTGCCTTGGGGCGCATCGGCTTCGATTTCGAATTCATCGTCGAGATCGTCGTCTTGTTCTTTAGTGAAGGCTTTGCTCATTGCGGCGATTGGCAGGGGATTGGATGTTTAGAACAATTACCAGCTTACGCCGAAATAACCGCTAAATGGGGTTACTGTTAGAAAAGGATGCGTGCGGATGAGCGCTACCAAATACTAAAAAACGGATGGAAGGTTTAAGTCGAAGAGTTTTCTTGCGGGATCAGCCGACGGTCGTCTATGCAGCGACGATCAACCCAGCCGCGGATACGCCGGTCGAGATCGCAGCGCCGATCCGGGCGGACGGCAAAACGCCGATCAAGATGATTGGCCGCCGTTTTACGCCGTAAATAGCGACGGTCGTAAGCATGGCGGCGATCAATATCATAACTACGACGTGTATTTTCGTAGCGACGATCGGCATTGCGCAGCACAGCTTGCTCAGCCATTTTTTGCACTAAGCGCGTAATATCCTCTTCAAAGTAGTAAACGGCGTTATCCCGATAAACAAATGGTAAGACGGGGCTGTAGAGGCGGTCGTTTTCCAACCATTCGGCGGCATTGCGTTGCGGCATGAAGCGTTGCAATAAACCAATAGCCTGGGTCAAGGTGAGCATTTTTTGATAGCCGTTTCTATTCATGATCGTTCAAATAAACACCGCGCTAATTCTATGGATTAAATACCAAAATGCAAGGAATATGGTGCGCTCAACTCAGCATGATGTAATGTTATTAGCGTCCGAGGTTTGACGCTAGCTGAATTAAATAGTTTCAAACCAAGACTATTAGAGGCGGGTATTAATACAAAGGCATAAAGTCGCATCTAGGTAGCTAATTTAAATAAAAATTTACAAGATTGGTTATCCGCGCACTTCGGCCAATAGCCGTTGAATCATTCGTTGCGCTTGTTCGGCGTAAGTGCCGCCAAATAGGTTGAAATGGTTGAGGACATGATAGAGTTGGTACAAAATCTTGCGAACGGCATAACCATGTGTATCAATTGGATAAGAATCTTTGTAGGCTGCATAGAAATGCGGCGGAAATCCGCCGAATAATTCGGTTAGGGCGAGGTCTGTTTCGCGGTCGCCGTAATAAGGCGCTGGGTCAAAAATAACCGCTTTTCCGTGCTGGTCGGCACCCCAATTTCCACCCCATAGGTCGCCGTGCAGCAGGGAAGATGCGGGCTGTTTGTCGTCAAAAAAAGCAGGAAGAATCGTAATGAGTTGTTCGCCCAGGCTTTGCAGTGGGGCACCATTACGCTGTGCCATGTCCAGTTGAATATGCAGACGTTGCATACCGTAGAAAGATACCCAGTCCGGAGTCCAGGTATTGATTTGTGCGGAGGTGCCAATCGTGTTGTCAATTTCCCAACCGAATTGGGCGGCCGTTTTACGATGCATTTGCGCAAGCTGTAGGCCTAAATCTTGCGCGCTACGATTATCGCCGGTTTGCAGTGCAATATATTCCATGACTAAGTAGGCTTGATCGTCCGTTACACCGCAGCAGAGAGGACGCGGCGCGCGCGCACTGTGGCTGGATAAAATTTCGTTTAAGCCCGCAACCTCGGCCTGGAACATGGCCATTTTATCCGCTTGGTTGATTTTGATAAAAAACGCGCGGTGACCGTCATCGATCACGTAGGCTTGATTGATGCAACCACCGCTGACGCTGTGGCGGTGGCGTGGTGTGAAGGTTGCGCCGGTCGTTTGGCTAATATGCTCGGAAATGTTGTTCCAGGGTGTCATGAGCCAGATTTTTAAAATTATAAGGAGAGGTGGGGTGCAGTCCAGCGCCAGTTTCTTGGATAATAGCCGAATGCCCTAGAAATGACTGCCCTGTTATTGGAGAATTTACGTGTTTCAATTTTTTGAAAAATTACTACACCCCTATCCGGACGCTGTGCCGGTTACGCCGCCACAGAGTTTTATGGCTTTTCTTTGGTCTTGTACACAGGGCCTGCGTGGACACATTCTGGTGATGACGTTATGCACGGCGGTTATTGGTGCATTTGAAGCATTTTTGTTTAGCGTCCTGGGAAAAATCATCGATTGGTTGGGGCGTATTGAGCCCAGTCACCTTTGGGTAGAGCAGCGCACAACCCTGCTGCTGCTGGCGGCTGTGCTTTTCACGAGCCCTTTACTGGTGGCCCTACAGACACTAATCAAACATCAAACCTTGGCCAATAATTTTCCCATGCGGCTGCGCTGGAATTTTCATCGCTTGATGCTTTCACAGAGTATGCATTTTTATCAGGACGAATTCGCCGGACGCGTTGCTACCAAGGTGATGCAGACCGCGCTGGCGGTACGTGAAGTTTGGTTGATTGTGGCGGATATTCTGGTATTTGTCGTAATTTATTTCGTTACGATGGTAGCCGTTGTGGGGCATTTGGATCGCTGGATTTTATGGCCTTTCTTGAGTTGGTTGGCGCTGTACATCTTAGCGTTATTTTATTTTGTACCCCGCTTAGGTAAAGTGGCTAGAGCGCAAGCCGATGCGCGCTCTTTGATGGTTGGCCGCATCACGGATGCCTATACTAATATCGCAACGGTTAAATTGTTCTCGCACACGCAGCGCGAGTCCGGCTACGTGCGCGCCGCCATGCAAGACTTTATGGGTAGCGCGTATATACAAGCACGGCTGGTCAGCGGCTTCGAAATAGTTAATCACACACTGAGCATGGGTTTGATCGTGAGCACTGCCGGTGTCACGTTATGGCTTTGGACGCAGGGTGCGGTGGGTGTGGGTGCGATGGCCGCCGCAACGGCGATGGCCTTGCGTTTGAATGGTATTTCACACTGGGTGATGTGGGAGTTTGCCGCGCTATTCGACCACATGGGAACGGTGCAGGACGGCATTAATACGCTGTGCCGTTCCCATGCAGTAACCGATAACCCCGATGCACAGCCACTGCAGGTCACGCGCGGCGATATTCGATTAGAGCACGTGAGTTTTGCCTATGGTGGTGAAACCAAAGTGCTCGACAACCTATCGCTACATATCCGTCCCGGCGAGAAAATCGGTCTGGTCGGACGTTCCGGTGCGGGCAAATCAACAGTGGTAAATTTACTGCTGCGTTTTTTCGACGTGGAACGCGGACAAATTTTGATTGATGGGCAGAATATTGCGCATTGTACGCAAGATAGCTTGCGCGCCCAGATCGGCATGGTCACGCAAGACACTTCACTACTGCATCGATCCCTGCGTGACAACATTATGTATGGTCGACCCGAGGCCGGTGAGGAGGAAATGATGGCCGCCGCTAAGCGCGCAGAGGCACATGCTTTTATTCAAAATCTCAGCGATCCCAAAGGACGCATGGCTTACGACGCGCACGTCGGCGAACGCGGTGTAAAACTCTCCGGCGGCCAGCGCCAGCGTATCGCGATTGCGCGCGTGATGTTGAAAGATGCGCCGATCTTATTACTCGATGAAGCCACAAGCGCACTGGATTCCGAAGTGGAAGCCGCGATTCAAGCCAGTTTGTACCGTTTAATGGAAGGTAAAACTGTGGTGGCAATTGCACATCGTTTATCCACCATCGCCGCGATGGACCGACTGATTGTGCTGGATAAGGGATGCGTCGTCGAAGATGGCGATCACTCGAGTTTACTGGCGGCGGGTGGTTTATATGCCCGGCTATGGGCGCATCAGAGTGGTGGGTTTTTGGGAGAAGAGCTGGATGAGGGCGAGGTGTTTAGTCGGCAACCCGCTATTGCCGGTGAGTAACTGGAGTCGTTGCCCAGCCGGCTTGATGGAACTTAACTTAAGAGTATTGGAGGGTATTGGAGTTAGAACGGATCGGTTGATTGAGGGCCGATACCGAGAAAGGCCGCCGAAACAAAAGAGTATCGGTACAATCTGGGGTAAAATGCGCGGGTAATGATATGTTCTAATCGAAATAACGAGCTTT
>JAYVZN010000066.1:0-27254 GCA_043783305.1 Betaproteobacteria bacterium | reverse complement strand
TGCAAGCACTCAACGTCGGCCAAAGCCTGAACGAAGTCTTCAGCTACACCGTAGTGGATGCCGCGGGGGCCGCCAGCACCACCACGCTCAGCATCACCCTCCACGGCGCGAACGATGCCCCGGTGGCGGTGGCCGATAATGTAACGACACTTGAAGACACGGTCAGCACCGGAAATGTCCTGGCCAATGATACGGATGTGGATGGCGGCGCGTTAACCGTCAGTCAGTATATTGTTAACGGTACAACGTTTGCTGCCGGTGCGACGGCTACGTTGGCGACGGGTGCTTTGGTTATTAACACAGATGGTAGTTATACCTTTACCCCGGCGTTGAACTATAGCGGGGCGGTTCCTTCCGCCACCTACACAGTTAGTGATGGTCTGAGCGGTACAGCAATGGGTGTGCTAGCGATTAACGTAACGGCTGTCGCGGATGCTCCAACGCTAGCAATACAAAACCAATTATCGGCCATTGTGGCGGGCGGCACGACAATCAGCGCGGCGGCCGGTATTACCCAAGCTAATCTTGAAAATACCCTGGGCTTGACAAACGGAATATTAGATACGTTTAATCCGCCGCCCGGCGCTACAATAAATAGCCTCGGTAATGTAAATGTTTTCAATGGGGCACTCACTAATTACACGTATTCGATAGCGGCCGGAAGTTCGGTGTCATTCGATTGGGCGTTTACCAATGCGGAAAAGGTGGCGACTGATATTATCAATGGCTACAACGATATTGCTGTCTTGTTTGTAACGCGCCCGGACGGTACTCAAACCAGCTCTATCATTACGTCTTCGGAGCAAGCCGGAGCGTCGATCAATACCGCCGGAACGTTTACTTACGCCGCCATGTTGAATGGCGAGTATCAATTTTCCTGGTTCGTGCTGAATGGCCGTGATGGATTATTTAATTCCGGTCTAGCGCTGAGCAATATATCTTTTCAAACGGGTAGTCACGTTTATGGAGCCGCCGTTTCATTCCCGATTCTTGCCGGGCTGGTGGACACGGATGGCTCGGAGACACTGGCAGTAAATATTACCGGTGTTCCGGCAGGCGCTGGATTTAGCGCCGGTAGTGACTTGGGCGGTGGTGCGTGGTCTTTTACACCAGTGCAGTTAGCGGGTTTAAATTATTATGCGCCGGTGGGTTTTACCGGGACGGTTAACCTAACCGTTAACGCCGTCTCTACTGAAACCAGCAACGGGTCGACGGCGACTACGACACAGACCGTTGCTATTACAGTGTCAGAAACAACCACGACTTTGATCGGTACGCAAAACGGTGACACGCTGACGGGCACGGGCGGCAATGATAATATCCAAGGTTTGCTCGGCAACGATACGCTGAATGGCGGGAATGGCAACGATCTGATTTTCGGTGGTGCTGGCAACGATACTTTAAACGGCGGGAATGGTAATGACACCCTGAACGGCGGTGCGGGCAATGATGTTTTAATCGGTGGTACAGGCTTTGATACGCTAATCGGTGGGCTAGGTGCGGATACCTTCAAGTGGGCCTTGGGTGATGGCGGAACAACGGCATCCCCGGCAATCGACACGATAAAAGATTTCGATAATGTGGTGAGCAGTGACAGACTTGATTTGCGGGATTTGCTGGTGGGTGAAACGCACTCCGGTAATGCGGCGGGCAACTTGGCCTCGTTCCTGCATTTCACTTATGCCGGTGGAACCAATACCACCACCGTGGAAGTCAAATCCAGCGCGACTTTAACGGCACCGGATCAGATCATTCATCTGGAAGGTGTGAATCTAGTGGGTGCCTTCACTTCGGATGCGCAGATTATTCAAGACCTGTTCACGCGTGGAAAATTGATTACCGATTAAGATGAGCGTATGAAAATAACCATTACTGAAATGAAATTGCATGCCCTTCGTTAAGCGCGACAGTGCGGGTCGTATTATCGCGGCGGGCAATACGCCGAGCCCTGATCGGAATGAGGAAGTGGTGGTTGAGTCGCCCGACTTACAATTATTCATTGCAAGTTTGGGCGGTGAGAACAACCCCTTGGAATCATCGGATTTAAAGATGATTCGTACAATCGAAGACGTGATCGATTTATTGATTTCTAAAAACTTGATTTGCATTACAGATTTACCGATCGCGGTTCAATCCAAGTTAATGGAACGACGCTCGTTACGGCATACACTCAATGCGTTGAATTTAATCGGCGAGGACGATCAAGGGATTATCTGAATCTGAAATAAGCGGGTCAATGCTTTACGGCGGGCCCCGTCACACCATCAAAACCCATCTCCAGTAAGCAAGCCAACTCCAATTCGTTCTGCACGCCTTCCGCGATTACTTTAATGCCCATGCTATGCGCCATTTTGCACAGTCCATTCAAAAACGCCTGATTCTGCGGTGCTTGGTCAATGCCGCGAATAAAACCGTAATCAATTTTTAGATAGTCCAAACCCAAGTCGGCGAATTGCGGCCAATGGCTCAGTTGCTGCCCTGCATGGTCGATACCGACCCGACAACCGTAACCTTTGAGCAGGCGACTTAAATCACGGAATGCCTCGATTTGTCGGAGCGCTCCGTATTCTGTAGCTTCGACATGGAGGCGCTTGCATAGTGCGGAGTGGCGATTAAGCAGATGTATTAAATTATTGCGAAAGCCCCAATCGGTCATGGTTTCAGCGCAAAGATTAATGGCAATATCCCCCGATATTGAATGCAATGTTTCCAGTGCATGCTCGACAATAACAAGATCCAATGTAGCTGTTAATTTGTGGCGTACAGCCATCGGCATAAAATCACCGGCCACTAGCCAGGTGTCGCTATTGTCAGCTTGAAGACGAATGAAACCTTCTTGATGCCAGACCTGATCGTGAATCGTTAGCACCGGGAAAAAGGCAAGTTTCACACGTTGCTTCGCTAGCATGCTATTGAGCAGGCTGTACCAAGTTTCAGCCGAATGAATTCGCGGTGCAGGTGTTTCAGTCGAAGCATGCCAAGCATTCATGCCTTTAGATTCAGCGGTGGCGAGCATTTGGTCCGCTGTTGCCAGGATGACCCCAAGCTTTTCGCCGCTCTGGTAGGCGACGGCACCGAGGTGAAAATATTCCGATAAGGTGGGCCAGTCTTTTTGTAGAGATTGCAGCAAGGCTTGCGTCGTTGTTGTGGCTAAAGCGGCGAGATCGGATGCTCCCGGAATGAGCAGAGCAAAGTCGGCTCCTTTTAGACGTGCCGCGATGCTTTCGTGGTGTTGATGGCCGACCACCGTAAGGATAGCCGCAACGCGCTGCAGTAGTTCATCGGCCGCATGGTGGCCTATTTGGCGATTGATTTCGTCCAATGACGATAAGCGCACCAATAAAAAGGCACCGAAGGGAGAAGCTTCCTCGCGGGTGAGGGCATCTTGAAATTGATTCATCAATAATGCTCGATTTGCCAACCCGGTGACCGGATCATGATTGGCGGCGCGGCGTAAAGCATCGAGGCGCAAGGCTTCTTCGGCTAAAAATTGTTTAAGACGGGCAACCATTTCATTCATGGCGCGCACAACGCTTTTTAATTCCAGGGTACGTGGTTCAGTCAGCGTGATGAATCGGCGGTCACTGATCGCTTGTGCTTGGCCCACCACTTGATTGAGCGGGTGCACAATGAAACGAATGACGAAGCTGCCGACAATTCCGGCAATAAGCCCCGCCGCCAGAAACCACGCCGATAATTTAAGCGCACCTTGCCACAGCTCGCGGTAGGCGAAACGAGCATGGCTGATGACAGTTAGCGTGCCAAGTTGGCGCCAACCGTCTTGCACCTGAGCGATGCCATCATTGGCATGCAACGGAAATAGGCGCACAAACCAAGCGGGTGCGTCGTGATCCGTCGCTGTGTACTGTTTTTCGACGATAACCCGCCGCTCCGGATCCACCAGACGGATGAGTTGGTAGTGTCCGGTATCAAACTGTGCAGCAATGACTAAAGCGACCGCGACGGGGTCTCGATTGGGTTGCTGCGAAATGGTTAACGCTAAAGATTCAGCGTTATCGATATTTTTTAAGCTGAGCTGTTGTTCTAAATAGCTGCGCGCTGAAAATACGCTGACCAGAAAGCTACCAATAAAAATAAACACCATTAAGCTGATAATCGCTAGCCATAGCTGTCGGAAAAGTGACACAGGGAGTCTCCTAAGAAGCGGTTATTTCTGTAAGTTGCCAAGAGTGCCTCATTCCAAACCATCCTGCTGCATTCTTTCGAGGACATCGCGCCAACGCGATAGACGCGCGGTCGCTGCACTACTCGTTCGGCTTTGTCCGACCCATAAGCCTTCACTGTTAAAACTAAAAATAGGCGTGAGATCGCTACGGTTGGAAGCCGGGTAGATATCGGTGACGAGGTTATCCAAAATAAGCGGCTCATCGCCGGGTTTGGGGTAATAGCCGAGCACCATGTGTGCTTGACTCATGCTGCTATGGGGGCCGCCGATTTGAGCGCGGACATAAATCAATCGCATGCGCTCGATGGGAATGCCGAGCAGTTTCAACGTGGCGTACTTGGCAATGGTGAAATCCTCGCAGTCGCCCGCAGCGCGGCCCATTGTTTCCAGTGGGGTCGCCCAATAATCGGCTTGGCCCCAGAGTTCCTGGTCGTCGCGAAAAGCAATTTGTTGGTTAAAAAAGGCATTAATCCGCTTAATTTTCTCGTGGTCAGGCAGGGTTCGTGTTTGGTCTATTAAGCTACGCCATTGCTGTACTGTCTTGGCACCACTTACGCCGTAACGTTGTTTGGCCAGTAACGACATCTTATCCAGGTCCGGCTCTGCAAGGACGGTTAAAGTCAAGCCGAGTAAAAGCATCGCGATGCCGCGATCAATCCATCGCCCTAAAATTTGCCGGTGGAACCAGCGCGGCATGTTGAGGGTTTGTGATATCGCGGGTGCAGCGTCGTAGAAGATGCCTGGATGATAGGGTTGCTTCATACCCCTTCTAAGTGGTTGAATACGGACTAGGCTAAAACCTTGTTAGAAATACAAAAAAAGTGGTACAAATTTTGCTAACTAAGTTGAAACAACGGAGAAATATGCAATTTCTTGAGACATAAACCGCCTAAACCAACAAAAATAGTATCGGATAAGGAATGCAATTTAGAGTTTTTAGTACCACCTGGATTATCGCCTTAGGTTTTGGCGTATGTTCGGTTAATGCGATTACCCTAAATGATGCTGCCCAACAGGCGGTGCTTAAAAACCCCGATGTGCAATTTCGTTGGCGCGTTTTTAATGGATCGGTGGCGCAGCAGGATGCGGCGCGCGCCAGTTATTTTCCCCGTGTAGATATTACGGCGAGTACCGGTCGAGAGCGGTTGTCTCAGCCCAATCAACCCAGTAGCAGCTTTAGCCGGGATAGCTTTTCCGCCTCGCTGAGCCAAATGCTGTTTGACGGATTCGCAACGCGTAGTGAAGTGCGTCGTCAGGGTTATAACAAACTTGCGCGTTATTTTGAATTGCTGGACGCTTCAGAGACGGCCGCCTTGGAGGCGAGTCGCGCTTATTACGATGTGCTGCGCTTCCGTAAACTAATTAAATTAGCCGAAGAAAACTACGCCCAACACCACGTACTTTTTGATTTGATGGAACAGCGTGCGAAGGTAGGTGTGGGGCGGCGGGTGGATCTAGAGCAGGCGGGTGGACGCTTGGCGCTGGCCGAGTCAAATCTTTTAACCGAAATTACAAACCTGCACGATGTAAGCGCACGCTATCAGCGCATTGTGGGCGATCTTCCACCCAGCGATATGGAAAAACCGGATTTATTGCAAACCGGCATGCCGGTCAGCGCGAATGCGGCGCTTGAGGAATCGATCCGATTTAGCCCTGTCATTGCGGCGTCGATAGAAGGTATTCGCGCGGCTCAATCCGAGTTGGCGGGCCGTAATGGTGGGTTTTTACCCCGGTTGGATTTACGTGCGCGCCAAGATTTGGATCGCAATCGAGACGGGATTTTGGGCAATCGTAACGACAATGTAGTTGAAGTCGTGCTCAGTTATAACTTGTTTCGCGGCGGTGCGGATGCCGCTTTAAAACAGCAGTCGGCAGAAAATTTAAACGCCTCCAAAGATTTGCGCGACCGCGCGTGCCGCGATGTTCGGCAGACTTTGTCGATCGCCTATAACGACACGAAGAGAATCTTAGAGCAGTTACGTTATTTGAACACGCACCAGTTGGCAACCGAAAAAGCGCGCGATGCTTATCGCAAACAGTTCGATATCGGCCAGCGCACGTTGCTCGACTTGCTCGATACCGAGAACGAGTTATTCCAAGCGCGACGTGCTTACGTCAATGCGGTATACGATCATGGAATTGCTTATGCGCGCACACACGCGGCGATGGGTACGCTGCTTCAGGCTTTAAATTTGCGGCGCGTTGAAACACCGACAGTTGAGGCGATGGGTGAAGATCGGTTTGAAGTCGATCCCGCAACGGCGTGCCCGCCCGAAGCCCCTGCTATGCAGGCGGTGGATAAGGCGGCAGCGGTGGCGCATGCGCTGGCGGCCAATCCGCTGCCTGCGAACATTGAAAAAGCGGTTGTAAAATCAACCGAAGTGTCGGAGGAGCTGCAAGTTCAACAAACACTCCAAGCCTGGGTGAGTGCATGGCAAGCGAAAAATACGGGTGCCTATGTGGCTTTTTACGCACCCGAATTTAAACCGGCACAAGGGCTTTCGCGTGAAGCGTGGGTCAAACAGCGCCGCGAAATTTTTTCTAGGCCGGGTGTGATTGATTTGAAGCTCGAAAATATCAAGTTCCATCTGGTGGGCCAAAATTTGGCGAATACCGAGTTTCTTCAGCACTATCGTTCAAGTGCCTATCGCAATGTTGTAACGAAAACACTTCAATGGCGGCGCGTGGATGGGCGCTGGCTGATTACCCAAGAATCGGCCGGACGGGAGTAGCGTATTCGGACGGGATATCGGTACCGACTGCTGCAAAGGGTATTTTTCTTTACGAGTTGGGCAACTAATTGCAGGTATTTCGCCCCAAGTTCTTGAGGCGGATGTCGAGTTTATTCGTTGAATTGCTTAAGTATTTATCAGATATTACCTTGATTTTATTCGGTTACCTTTTGAATTTACGATATAATTTTGCTCCCGCGTGAATTTCGACGCAGTGGATGCGGTCGCTATGCAAGATTGTCATCCAGAGTTGGTAGAATGCTGGGTTTTTATTGAGCAGCCTAATCAGTAGAAGGAGTTGGTCAATGTCGCGAACGGTGCAGATAAAGTGTGCGCAAGGTGGTTTCACCTTGTTGGAATTGCTGGTGGTAATGGTCATTATTGGATTATTGGCTGGATACGTCGGGCCAAAGTATTTTGCACAAATTGGTAAATCCGAAATAAAAGCCGCAAGGGCGCAAATTGATTCTTTGGGTAAAGCGCTGGATCAGTATCGTTTAGATACGGGACACTACCCAAGTACAGAGCAATCGCTGAATGCGTTGATGACAAAACCAGCCAATGAGAACAAATGGGAAGGCCCCTACTTGACCAAATCATTGCCGATGGATCCTTGGGGGCGACCCTATATTTATAAAAATCCAGGGGAACACGGTGAATACGATTTGCTGTCTTATGGCAAAGATGGGCAAGCCGGCGGCACGGGTGATGCTGCAGATATCGTTAATTGGTAAAGGGTGGTCTCCGGTGTGCATTGCATGGGTGTCTGTGTTTTTTTAGAGTGATTGAGAAGCCATGCGTTTTAACGTGAAAGCCATGCGTGCCGGTGAAGGGATTACAGCGTTAGCCCTGGATGCCGCGAATGAAACCGATGCGACTCGGCAAGCCGAGTCGCAAGGCTATACTGTGCTCGCAGTGGGCGCACGCAGCACATTGATCGGGTTTAGGCGCGCAGCCAGTCATTTTCCCCTGGTATTGTTCAGCCACGAATTGCTGGCGTTGCTGGATGCCGGTTTGCCGTTGGTGGAAGCGGTCGAGACCTTAGCCGAAAAAGAGCACCGACCGGATGTGAAGCGCGCTATTACCCAAGTCATTGAGCATTTGTACGAGGGCAAGACCTTGTCGCAGGCCTTGGAATATTTTCCACAGGCTTTTCCAGCACTCTATGTGGCTACGGTACGCGCCGCAGAGCGTACCGGTGACTTACAAGAAGCCTTGCAACGCTATATCGCGTACCAAACTCAAATCGAAACCGTTAAAAAGAAACTGGTGTCGGCTTTAATTTATCCCGTACTGCTACTCGGTGTCGGCGGTTTGGTCACGCTGTTTCTTCTGGTTTATGTGGTTCCAAAATTTAGCCGTTTGTTTGAAAACGTCGGTGGCGACATCCCTTTATTATCACGTCTATTGATTCAGTGGGGTGTGCTCATAGAAGCACACGCCTTGAACATCGGCATCGCAGCACTCGTGCTGTTAGTCTCCCTAATTTATCTGGCGCGTTTACCAGCAACCCGTGTCTGGGTGGGGCTTAAGTTGTGGAGTATTCCGGCGGTCGGCGAACGTATGCGTGTCTACCAGCTAGCGCGCTTTTACCGCACCGTCGGTATGTTGCTCAATGGCGGTATTCCCGTTGTGATCGCATTGGAAATGGTGGAAGGATTGCTGCATACAACGCTGCGCGGTTTGTTGCGCGCCGCCACCCTTGAGATTCGCGAAGGTAAGCCGATGTCGCAGGCGATGGAAACCAATCATCTGACGACACCGGTGAGTTTGCGCATGTTGCGCGTGGGAGAGCGCACGGGGCGCATGGGCGAAATGATGGAACGCGTCGCGGCCTTTTACGATGAGGAAATGGCGCGTTGGGTGGATCGATTTACCCGTTTATTTGAGCCGATTTTGATGCTTTTTATCGGTGTTATTATCGGCGGCATTGTGGTGTTAATGTATTTGCCGATTTTTGAGTTAGCAGGGAGTATTCAATGAGCGCGAATCCTACGGCCATAACGACACCGGTTGAAAGCGAATCGGCTCGCAAAATTTCCAGTGACATGATGCAAGAGGCACGTAGTGAAGCGCTGCGTGCGCGGCGCCGTATGGTAGAGGTGCTGGAAGAAAAGCTCGACGTACCACCGGCGGTGTTCAGCGCTAGTTTGGGCTTGACCCTGCATTATCCGGTGTTGACGATGGAACAAATGCAGCAGATGCAGCCTGCTTTTAATTTGCTGCCGTTTTCATTGGCGACGCAAAAAAACTGCGTGGCTTTTCACAGTGATGTCGGTCAGCTTGTCATGGTGGCGGGCGATCCATTTTTATATGGTCTGAGTGCTTGGGCCGAAGAGTTAATGCCGGGCCCCTTTGTTTGGTGCTTGGCGCACACGGCCGATGTGGCGGCGTTTTTAGCGCGCTTCGAAGAATCGATGCGCGCCATGGAAAACGTGCTGACGTTAGAAAACTCCGATGAAACGAGCAAGCTGCATCTGGAAGATTTGTCGCTGAAGAGTATCAGCGAGGATGCCAGTCCGGTGGTGCGGTTGGTCAATTCAACGCTCTACGATGCCTTGAAGACGGGTGCGAGTGATATTCATCTCGAAACGGTTCCCAATGGCCTTGTTATTAAATATCGTATTGACGGCGTGTTATCGCAAATCGGTAGCGTACCGCGTCTGGAATTTTCCGAGCAAGTGGTGTCGCGCATTAAAATAATGTCCGAGCTCGATATCGCGGAGCGTCGCGTGCCGCAAGACGGACGCTTCAAGGTGTCAATGAATGGCCGCGAGGTGGATTTTCGTGTTTCCATCATGCCGTCGATTTTTGGCGAAGACGCGGTATTGCGGATTCTCGATAAGCAAGCGCTGTCCGATCAGGTGAAGGGTTTGCGCTTGGACTTTTTGGGTTTCGACGCGCAAAGCATGCGCGAAATGCGTAAACTCTCGAATGAGCCCTATGGCATGGTATTAGTCACCGGACCCACCGGTTCCGGTAAAACCACCACGTTGTACGCCGCGATTACTGAGATTAATCACGGGCAAGATAAAATCATCACCATCGAAGATCCGGTTGAATACCAACTGCCCGGGGTACTGCAAATTCCAGTCAATGAGAAAAAAGGCTTAACGTTTGCGCGCGGCTTGCGCTCGATTTTGCGTCACGACCCGGACAAAATTATGGTCGGTGAAATTCGCGATGCGGAAACCGCGCAAATTGCCGTGCAGGCCGCGTTGACCGGCCACTTGGTATTCACCACCGTGCATGCCAATAACGTGTTCGATGTAATCGGTCGTTTCATGCACATGGGAGTGGATCCGTATAGCTTTGTGTCGGCTTTAAACGGCGTACTGGCGCAACGTTTAGTGCGGGTGAGTTGCCCGCATTGCAGCGTGGCGGATATACCCTCGGATCAGTTGCTGATCGATTCCGGACTGACGCGCGAGAACACTGCGCATTACAAGTTTCTAACGAGTCAGGGTTGTGGGCAATGCCGGGGTTCCGGTTTCAAAGGGCGTAAGGCTATTTCAGAAATGTTGAATTTAAACGACGAAATTCGTGAACTGATCGTGGGGCGCGAACCGATTCGTAAAATTAAAGATGCCGCGCGCCGCAACGGGACGCGGTTTTTACGCGAGGCCGCTTTGGCTTTAGTGGCGAATGGCGAATCCACCTTACTGGAGATCAACCGTGTTACGTTTGTGGCGTGATCCATTGTTTATCGCTCTGGCAGCGGATCGCATCGTCCTCGTGCGTGGCAGCAGCGGCTTGCGTCCAACATTAATCGCTAAAGAAATCGTTCCTGTGACAGGTGCCGCAGACGGCTGGAAAGGGGTGTTAGAAATCCTAGCCAACACCCTAAAAACAGAACAGTGGCGCGATACCGACCTCCGTGTCGTGCTGGCAAACAGTTTTGTACGCTATCAGCTGGTACCCTGGAGCGATGAAGTTAATAATTCGGTCGAGCGCGCAGGCTACGTCCGTCAAAGTTTTACACAAGTGTATGGCGAGACCGCGGCGAAGTGGTTGTATGCGGTCAGCGAGGTACCGCGTGGTGCGCCTTGGGTTGCCTGCGCCGTTGATCGTGACTTGATGAGCCAATTGGAAACGGTGGTATCACAGGCCGGTTTGAATCTAGTATCTGTGGCGCCGCACCTTATGAACGCATTAAACGACGCGCGCAGCACAATCAAAAATAAGGATTGCTGGTTCGTGCAAATCGAAAAGGATAAATTATTGATGGCGCTGATTACCGGCGGACATTGGAAAACCCTGAGCAGCTGTCAAATAACGGGTGAAAACTGGCAGCAGGAATTGCCGATGCTGCTGGATCGCGAGTGGCGTATCAACGGCCTGAGCCAAGTTGCGCGCGCAGTCTATATTTCTGCACCGGAAGCGCATCAGCGTGCGTTGGATGGTGCCGGTAAATGGGTATTTCATTGGTTGCGCCCAACTTTGCGGTATGGCTTAACTGGGCACACGAATGCACCGTATGCGATGGCGCTAGGCGTTTAAATATGACTTTACGCGCTCTGACACTCGACTTTAAAAAAACGCCGCGCCAATGGTCGGTGCTGGGATTGGTTGTGCTGGTGATCGCGGCACTGGCGCTGTCCTATGTCGTCAATATGGAACGCAACTTAGCGGGCCGGATTGAATTGACGGAAGCGCGCTTAAGCCAATTAACGAAGCACGGCAAAATTAAACCCGCACAGCCTGTCGATGCCGAGCAGTTGCAATTGGATATTCGTCAAGCCAATGAAATATTGCGGCAATTGGCTTTGCCCTGGGAGACACTTTTTAAAGCCGTCGAAGCGAACCGAGAGCAAGAGGTTGCGCTGCTTTCGATTCAACCCAATGTAGAAAAGCGCACGGTGCGGATTGCTGGCGAGGCTAAAAATTTTGAAGCGCTATTGGCGTACATGACCCTTTTGGAACAGAGTAAAACACTCCGTCATGTGTACTTAACCAGCCATGAAGTGCGGAGCCAAGATGCGGAAAAACCGGTCCGCTTCACTTTAGTGGCGGATTGGGAAGCGCAGCCATGAACGTGCGTTTACTTTGGCGACGTGCGCTGGTCTTGCTCGCTTGGCCCGGTATCTTAGGTGTCGCGCTGTTGCTGATCGCGGCGGGGGTTTATTTATATCAAATACAAGCTCAAACAACACGCTTAGCGGAACTCAAACAAAGCAGCATCGCTCTAAAGCTACGCATTGAGCAAGTGGCGAAGAGCGGTATACCTGAAACCAGCGATCAAGATGAGTTGAATAAATTTTACGGGTTTTTTTCAGGCACATCGCTGAGCGATTGGTTAAAAAAATTATATGCCGCCGCCGCCGCACAACACCTAGTACTGGAGCAAGGCGAATACCGTATTTCTCCGAGCAAAAACGGAAAGCTGGTGCGCTATCAAATTACATTCCCGGTCAAGGGTAATTATTTGCAAATACGGCAATTTGTAACGCAGGCATTGACGGATGTGCCGATTGCCGCACTGGAAGAGATCAATTTTAAGCGCGAAAACATCGGCGCGACGGAAGTGGAAACGCGTATTAAGCTGACGCTATTTTTAAGCATGAATCGCGCAGGGAAAAACTAATGGCTTTAGCGGCGCGCACCCGTTGGTTAATTTTGGGTGGTTTACTAACCGCCACGTTGGTGGCTATGGTATGGGTTGATGATCAATCGCCCCCCGAAGCCGGTTCAACCGTCGCCACGAAAGAAAACACTAAAGAAAATAAAGTCAGCGATAAAAAAACCAAGGCACAAAGTTTGCGCTTGTCCTTAGAAAAACGACAACACCCGTCAAACGAAACGGCGGAATTACCGCAAGATTTGTTTAAGACTAAATCATGGTATGTACCGCCGCCACCGCCAAAGCCCGGGCCGCCGCCGCCACCGATGCCGCCGCCATTGCCGTTTAAATATTTAGGCAAATTATTGGAAGAGGGGCAACTGACCGTATTCCTTACTAATCAAGATCGAAATTATGCGGTAAAAACCGGCGATACGATCGAAGGGTCGTATCGTGTTGATCGTGTCGAAACGCAGCGCGTGCTGTTCACCTACTTACCCCTGAATATGCAACAAACGCTCGCTATAGGAGGCGTTAATTAATGAAAAAATTTAAACAAATCGGTTTAGGCTTGTTGGTGTTGACCCTGCTTGGCGCTTGTACGGCAGGACGGCAGGCCTTTAACAATGGACAGCATTTAATTGAAACAGGGCGGATCGAAGAGGGGATCACCGCTCTCGAGCAGGCGCTCAGTGAAAATAGTAAAAATGTCGAATTTAAATCCTATTACGCACGCCAAAAAGAATTGTACATCGGCTATTTGCTGAATAAAGCCGATAAGTTAAGAGCGGCCAAACAATATGCGGAAGCGGAAGCCAGTTATCAAAATGTATTTAAATATGAGGTGCACAACCGGCGCGCAACCGATGGGCTGGAAGACATACGCCAAGATCGATTACGCGATGATAAAGCCGCCAGTGCAGAAAAACTTTTAAAAGCCGGAAAGCCGGAAGAAGCGCTTGAAGTCGCCCGCAGTGTCATTGCGGAAGATCCAAAACACGAGGCGGCGTTGCGCGTAATGCGTTCCGTCGAAGCGCAGGCGCAGGCAAAGCAAGTGGCCCCGGGCTTGGGTGCGGCTTTTAAAAAATCGATTACGCTGGAGTTTCGTGATGCCAATCTAAAAGCCATCTTTGAAGTTATTTCGCGTGCGACGCAAATCAATTTTATATTTGATCGCGATGTACGTCCCGATTTGAAATCCACGATTTTTGTTAAAAATACCACCATTGAAGATGTCATCAATTTACTGATGGTGACGAATCAACTCGACAAGCGTGTGCTGAACGAAAATACGGTTTTAATTTACCCCAATACCCCGGCAAAGGCTAAGGACTACCAAGAATTGGTCGTGCGTGCTTTTTACCTCGCCAATGCCGACGTGAAACAAACGCTAAACATGATCAAAACTTTGGTTAAAACGCGTGACGTATTTATTGACGAAAAATTGAACATGCTGGTCATGAAAGACACGCCGGAAGCCATTCGTTTAGCCGAAAAGTTGATCGTGACACAAGACCGTGCCGAGCCGGAAGTGATGCTGGAAGTCGAAGTTCTCGAGGTTTCGCGCAATCGTTTATTGGATTTAGGGATTCAATATCCGAATACATTTACTGCACTGAATATCGCGAATCAAACCACGCAAACTTTTCAGGGAGGGGTAAACGTAGTTAGTGCTCCGACGCAAACGCAGAATTTAGTTACCGTAAATACGTTAAAAAATCTCACCAGCGGCAGTATTGCCATCTCGCCAAACTTGCAGTTGAATTTAAGGAAGGAGGATGGCGATGCACAAATCCTGGCGAACCCGCGCATTCGTGTAAAGAATAAAGAAAAAGCCAAGATTCATATCGGCGATAAAGTGCCGGTGATTACGACGACCAGTACGGCCAACGTGGGTGTGTCGGAATCGGTGACGTATCTCGATGTCGGTTTAAAACTCGATGTTGAGCCGCAGGTCTTCTTAGACAATGAAGTGGGAATCAAAGTGGGGTTGGAGGTTTCCAACATCGTGCGTGAGATTCGCAGCCAGACGGGTTCATTGACCTATCAATTGGGTACGCGCAATGCGGCGACGGTACTCCGGTTGAAAGATGGGGAAACCCAAGTACTGGCGGGTTTAATTAACGATGAAGATCGAAAAAGCGCGAGTAAAATTCCCGGTTTGGGGGATTTACCCTTGCTGGGGCGTTTATTTTCCTCGCAGCGAGACCAAAACACTAAGACCGAAATTATCTTGCTGATCACACCGCATATTTTGCGTAATTTGACACGCTTGGAAGCGAGTTTGGGAGAGTTTGCTTCCGGCACCGAATCCGCGATTGGTTCTCCTGCGCTGACTTTGCGTAAAGCTCCTGCGGCGGCGGCTAATGCAACTCCTGTGAAATTACAAGAGCCGGTTGCCGTAACACCACCGGCACCAGTGGCGGCAGCACCGGTCAATGCGCCGCTCGCGCTTACGTTGGTGACACCTCCGGGAAGTGTGGCGGGGCAGGAATTTAACGTTTTAATTCAGGCGGCGGCCAATAGTGATGTCAAAGCATTGTCATTCGACTTAGTCTACGACGCACGTTATATCGAAGTGGTGCGTGTCAACGAAGGCGCTTTCATGAAACAAGGGAATGCAGAAACCAATTTCCAAAGCGATCAAGTCGTGGGGGGTGGGCGAATCAGTATTAATGTCGAACGGAAAACCGGCGGAGCGCGAGGGAGCGGTGCCGTTGCGGTAGTGGTATTGCGCGGCATGGGCGATGACGCAGGGCCGACGCAGCTGAGTATCGAAAACGCCAGAGTGCGAGATGCCAGCGATGCGCCTCTTAGCGCGACGATACCGGAACCGTCAACTGTGGCGCTCACGCCCTAAGTGATGCGAGTGCGCGGCTTCACACTTATTGAACTACTGGTGACGGTGGCGATCATCGGCCTGCTGGCATCGATTGCTTTGCCGATGACCGAACTGGTGGTGCAGCGTTCCAAAGAACAAGAGTTACGTGTCGCTTTGCGTGAAATTCGTACCGCCATTGATGCCTATCGAAAAGTGTGGGACGAAGGGCGCATCCTCAAAAGTGTCGACGATTCAGGGTATCCAAAATCCTTAGAAGTTTTGGTGGAAGGGGTTGAGGATGTGAAGAGTCCTAAACGCTCTAAAATCTATTTTTTACGGCATATTCCACCCGATCCAATGGCACTGGATCCGCGTGGTGTCGCAGCCGAGACCTGGGGAAAACGCTCTTATAAAAGCCCGTCGGACGATCCGCAAGAAGGCGAAGATGTATACGACGTTTATTCGTTAAGCAAAAAAACGGGCTTAAACGGCACCCCCTATCGAGAATGGTAATGCTTAGAATAAAACAAGTCGGCGATAAAAAACGCGTA
Organism: Betaproteobacteria bacterium; assembly: GCA_043783305.1. Taxonomy (GTDB): domain Bacteria; phylum Pseudomonadota; class Gammaproteobacteria; order Burkholderiales; family Thiobacteraceae; genus RBG-16-58-11. The sequence goes on along the minus strand of JAYVZN010000066.1, from coordinate 11,404 downwards.
TCGGGCTTTACCCTAATTGAATTGCTGGTGGTTATGACCATTATCGCCATTTTAATTTCGATTGTTGCACCGCGCTATTTCAATAGCATCGACAAATCGAAGGAAACGGTGTTGCGTCAGGATTTGAGCATCGTCCGCGAGGCTATTGATAAATATTACGGCGATAACGACAAGTATCCCGATTCGCTTGATGATTTGGTCAGCAAAAAATATTTGCGAAAAATTCCGCTTGATCCCATTACAGATAGCACCACCACATGGGTATTGGTACCGCCGAGCGATGTGGATCAGGGTGGGGTGTTTGATCTGCATAGCGGTGCGCCGGGTAACGGTCGCGACGGCACACCCTATTCGGGTTGGTAGCGATGCATCAACGCGGATTCACCTACTTAGCGGTGTTATTTGCAGTAGCGATTATCGGCGCAGTATTGGCTTCCACGTCCGTGGTATGGCATACCCAAGTACAGCGCGATAAGGAGCAGGAATTACTTTTCGTCGGACATGCTTATCGGCAGGCGATTGCACGTTATTACGAAAATACGCCCGGTACCGCGAAACAATTCCCTAAAAAATTAGAAGACTTGTTGGAAGACAAGCGCCAGACGCGACTGACCCGCTACTTGCGGAGGGCCTATCGGGATCCGATGACATTGAGCAAAGAATGGGGCTTGGTGCGTGGGGCAAACGCAGACATCATAGGCGTTTATAGTCTATCGACACGCATACCGATTAAACGTGCCGGTTTTAATGAAGAAGATCGGGATTTTATGGGTGCCGTAAACTATGTCGATTGGAAGTTTATTTATACCCAAGCAACGCAAACGGCAACGCCAACACCCGCTAATCCGACAGGCACTTCTTCCGCCTTGCCAAACACAACACCGGCCCAGATAACGCCGACTACATCAACAACGCCCTAGATGATCGACGTATCGTAGGCTATAAGCAGCAATACGCATGCTCAAAGTATTCAATCTTCCAAATGGAAACTTGGTTGAAATTGACGTAATGGTAGCGAAATAAATAAAAGCAACAATCGATTTCAATCAGGCTGCCGGGTTCTGCGCGATTTACTTGGATGACGGTTGCGAGTTTTTGTTTTTCTACACAATTTACCCAAGGAGAAGAAAATGAATCCACGTCTCGCCGCCATTTTGGGTGCACTAACCGCCGATGCCGCCGCGCTCGGTCTGCACTGGCTGTATGACGCAGAACGGTTAAAAACGTTGCAACAACAAGGGCCGCTGGCGTTTCGCGCACCAGATCGGGCAAGTTATCAGGGCGTAAAGAGCTTCTTTGCTCACGCGGGCAAGCAGGTAGGCGACTTATCTTTTTATGGGGAGTCCTGCCGTCTGATGCTGGCGCACCTTGCCAAAACAGGTGCCCACTTTGAGCGCCAGATTTTTCAAGAAGAATGGCTTGCCGCCTTTGGCCCTGGTGGGCATTGGATCGGGTATGCCGATCATGCCACCCGTTTCACGGTTGTTCGTTTGTTGAGCTATGCTAAGTCCGAAGATTACCCGGCTATCAGCGGTGTCGACGACCGTCAATTACCCGCGCTGGAATGCATTACCGCGATTGTGGCGAGCCAGCGTACCGGTCACACACCATCGCGAGATGAACTCATCAGCACAGTGCAGCAAGCCGTTGCAGTCACCCACGATCATCCTCATGCACGCGATGCCGCCACTGTCGCGGCCATTGCGCTGGATGAAGTGCTGGCCGGAACCCCGCTACCCCAAGCGTTGACGCGTGCGGCACAAGCGGCGGGGGAGTTGCAACCCTTGCTCACCGAAGCCCTTGCGCTGCCGGTGCTGGATGCCCCGGCCGCAGCGGCACGCTTTGGCATGCCGTGTAATTTGCATCAAGGCTTGCCGTTGCTGTTCCACATCGCTCATCGTGCCAGCGGTTTTCGCGAAGCCGTTGAAGCCAATATACTCGCCGGGGGTGATAGTTGTGGCCGCTCACTGATGCTGGGTGCGCTGACGGCGGCACATGATGCTGTGCGCCTACAGAAAGAGCCAGCGCCCGCTCTGGGAATCCCGCTAATTTGGCTAAGCCAATTAACCGGCATTGCTGAAATTGTTAATCAAGCAGAGCGCATTGTCGGCGGATAATCCAATTAGGCCGCCGCAACGGCCAGCTTTGCGGCATCGGTTAAACTCTCCGCCGATACGATCTTTAAACCCGATTCGGTCAGCATCTTGCGCCCGAGTTCGAGGTTGTCTTTTTTATGTGTGCGATTCCACTGAACAACTTTGAATGAGTCGCATGATTTTGTTCCAGTTGCCAGTTCAGTTATTTCAAAGAGTATGATTGCGTACCGTACCGTACCGTACCGTACCGTACCGTACTGCTCACAAGCATAAACTTATTATTAAACATAAAAGCGGGAGATATTTGCTGCACCGACTACGTTAAACGAGCATCCGCAAAATTCTTTGATCCATGTTTGTATCTGAAGCGAAGCGCCACATAAACGATGGTGGGCCGTCGTAAATCTTACAAGTTTCCTTAGTTAAAATAACGATTCAAAAAGTTAGAATAAGGCGGGGCATCTATTATTCTAAATAAAAACAATAAATTACGATTATATGTAAGCTTTAATATTTTATTTGGCGCAATTTATGCTTGTCGTTATTTCATAAAAATTAAATAACATGTTATTTAATTTTTATGAAATACGATTACGTAAATTTAATCTATAAATAACAGGTGCAATTGCACAAAAATGGTCAGAAGGAGTTGCTAAGAAATGATCAAAATAAAACAAGATGTTACGGGTGGCTTAGTGGAGAAATTCATTAAAGCTGTTTCGTCCGGATTACTGACAATTCTGCTGATGGTTCCGGGTGCAAAGGCTATTACAATTGAATATACGGCTCTGAATCAAGGTAGTGGGGCTTGGCAATACTCGTATTATTTAAGTGGAAATACATTTAACCAGTATCAAGGCTTTCAAATTTATTTCGACTTCAATCTTTATTCAAATCTTGACGTTTTCCCTAGCGCACCCAATGCTGATTGGGGTCTGGTAACCTATAATCCATCTGCTCTATTTAGTATCAATGGAGTATATGATGCAATTGCGCTGGTGAATAATCCTTCGCTCACTGACCCGTTCGTGATTTCATTTGATTGGTCTGGAGTTGGTCAGCCTTCTGCACAAGATTTTGCTTTGTACGCATGTGAAGATGTTTTGTGTAGTACGGGAGTTACGTTTGGTCAAGCGGGTACGACGGTTGTGAAGAATAGCGGTGGTGGTTCTAATCCTAACCCCATTCCGGAACCGTTTACGCTGATATTAATTGCGCTAGGTTTGTTGGGAATAGTTTTTGTGCGGCGGCGGTTGTGTCATACTTAAGCCAGTTAAACCTTCACGGATCGTTCGATGAGATATCTTCTTAAAAGGCAATATAAATTTGTATTTTACGCGATAATTTTCTCACTATTTTTAGGCCAAGCGGTATTAGCTGGCGACGCGGATGAAGTAAAACGTCTGGATAATTTGAGTGAACCGGCTAGTTTAAAGTTGCGTGGGACTACACAGCCATGCGCAAGTGATATTTTGAAACGCGAATCGGGATCGCTTTCTACGTCGGGGCAGTCAAATAACCATGCACAGGCGTGCTTGGTTAAGGTGGAAGCGACAATTGATGCGTTGGCTAGGAGGCGTATATCAATTGTCGATACGCGAATGGCGAGCGAGTTTGATAAATACCGGATTCCCGGATCCCTTAACATGCCAGCGCATGTAGTAAAAACAAAATCGTTCTTGAAGTCGCAGGCTTTTGTTTTAGTGGATGCTGGCCACACAACTGCGGAATTGGAAAACGTGTGCTTAGATCTTAGGCGGAACGGATATTCTAAAGCCAGTGTGTTGCAAGGTGGGCTTTCCTTATGGAAGGAGCGGGGCGGGGTACTTGAGGGGGATAAGATTGCAGCACGCGCCTTAAATATTGTCCATCCAGCCGAGTTTATCCAGGAACAGCCAGCCAAAACCTGGTTAGTTATCGATGTAAGTGGCCGCAAAAATCAGGATGTAAAAAAGAGCTTTCCTGGCGTGATATCCGTCCCTTGGAGCGCCAACCATAAAAATGACAAGGCACTGCTTGCAGCAATGAATAGTGCTGGCGATAAACGTATTCTGGTCATTGATGAATCTGGCGACTCTTATGAGGGAATTGAAGGTTTACCTGGGATGCAGCAGAAGGATGTGCTTTATCTGGAGGGCGGCTTTCGTGTTTACCTAAAATATCAGCGTGAACAAATCGCAATGTGGAAGCAGCGCGATAATCCACCTAAGCACAAAGGGTGTAGTACTTGATTGCACTGAGCTTGCGAAAGATTCTCGGCGCTACTTGGCTAGCATTAATTGTTCACGTCAATGGGGGATTTGCGCAGAGTATCGATCCCGCCTACCCCGTCAGCAAGGTAATTCAGTATGGCTATACCATCCAAAACACTTCTTTAAAGATTCTAAAAAGAGCCGAGTTTCAGACCTATGCGCCCGTAAAAAAAACCTCCACACAAAAAGTAGTCAAGCTCGTAGTGTCGCGCCCCTATCGTTTACTTGAGGATGAGTTGGGTAATCAGGTACTGGCGTTCGAGTTTGAAAACATGCCGCCAAATAGCACGAAGGTTATCTCCATCACGGCGGAATTAGCGTTGTCCAACACGCCTAATCCGATGCCTGCGCCTGGGGCCGAGTTTTTGGGATCGGAGCCTTATATTGAAGTGCGGAACGATTTAATTCAAACCCTGGCGCAAACCCTAATCGCGGGTACGCCTTACAAAACGGCATCCAGTATCCAGCAATGGGTTTCAGGTAATCTCAAATCGGAGGCATATATTCCGGATGATCGTGGCGCGTTATATGCGCTCAAGCATCGCAGTGGCGACTGCACCGAATTCAGTTATTTGTTTGCGGCCTTGGGACGCGCCGATGGTATTCCGGTGCGCGTCATGGAAGGTTATGTCTATGAAAATAATGCGACTTTAAAAGCTTCTGATTACCACAATTGGGCTGAATTTTACACGGATGGCGTATGGCAACTTGCCGACGCACAAAAGAAAAACTTCGCGACCAAGCAGGCCAGCTATGTGGCGATGCGCGTTATTCCCCCCGGCGGAAAGGGAATTTTAGGGAGTTCGCATAGATTCTCCTATACAGGAAGCGGACTACGTGTCTCGATGCAATGAAAGTTTCATAATTTTTAACTATACATAGAAAAATAGTTTGATGTAGACTGCGTTATAAAGCCAAATGGGATAATTGGCGGGAAGTAATGGCAATCAATAGGGAGGGGGTTAAGTGGATTCTTGTCTGCGCGTAAGCTTGTTCAATCCGGGGCGTTATTGTCACAGAACCGTTCTCGCTTTCATTGTTGTGCTCGCAATCTTAGTGGCCCCAACTGAAGCAGCCCAACAGCCCGCAGTTCCCATCAGTGCTTCGGAAATTGGCCGGCTGATCAAGGATCATGCGCCTCAGCCCCTCGTCTTTCTTGACGCTAGCCCACCGGATATCCGTCAACGGGTCTGGTTGACCGGATCAGTTCGATCCAGTGAATTGAATGCCGGCAAACACCCTTACCCTTTATCTACAACTGTAGTCGCCTACGATTTCTCGCTGGGTGGAAATGGCGCAACTGAGAGCGCTCGTGCTTGGGTCGACACCGGATACAAATCTACCTATGTTTTGCGCGGTGGTTTTGCGAACGTTCGTGACGCAAAGATGCTAGTCGATGCGACTGCGGATCCAGCCGACGTATTACCCTACGGTGTTACGGTGCAATCCTTGGCAGAGGCGTTGAAGCGCAAAGAAGAAATGGTGATCGTGGATCTGCGTAGCGATATTGAGTTTTCGGTGGATCAAATCCCAGGAGCAATCAACATAAAGTACTCCGAGTTGTTAACCCCCGCGTTGCTGGTAAAAAAATTCGCTATCGTGGACAAAACAAAGTGGCTCGTCCTGTATGACTCCCAAGGTAACTCGCTGGATCCGCTGATTTGGCAACTACGTAAAATGGGCTATATCCAAACCGTATCGCTTTTCGGTGGATACAAAGCCTGGGTGGGCGTGCAAGGCCCGAAACCTGTTGCGGGGCGTTAGTAGTGTTGTAGTGTGCAAACAATATTTTAAGGTGGTCTATGCGTTTTTTTAGATTTATTGGTTTGATTGCGGTGGCGCTCTGTCTTCAGGTGCCGGTGTTTCAGTCGTTTGCAACTGCCGCGCCACTTACCGTTTCCGGTACGATTACCAGCGTTACCACCTGGGGTGGCGTGTCCAACCCTGTCTATGTAACCGCAGACATCATCATCCAGAACGGCGCGCAGCTGAATATTCAGGCAGGCACGATCGTTTATGTCAGCGCCGGGGCCAATATTATTGTGCAGAATGGTGCGCTGAATGCGGCAGGGACAAGCGTATCGCCGATTATTTTTACCTCGAATCTAGTTGACCAAGGCCTTCCCGCCAGCCCTGGTAGCTGGGGGCAAATCCGCTTTCTGGATGCGACCGATGATGCCAATACAGCTTTGCAGTACGTCACCATACGCTATGGTCAAGGAGTCTCCGTCAATTCAGCTTCGCCGACGTTCAACAATCTCAGCCTGGAAAACAACGCGGGTGCAGCGATTACCATTGACCTCGCATCTTCACCCGGTGGCAAGGGTAATCAGGCGATTGGCAACGGCATCAACGCTGTCGTCGTTCCGGCGGGCGAAATTCTGGGCAACGTGGTCTGGGGTATTAACGGCATACCGTACTTGGTTCAATCCGGCACAGTGGCGGTTGGGCAACGCCCTACGCTTGCTGCACTGACACCGAGTGCGATTTCACCCGGCGATAGCATCAACGCAACCTTGTCCGGTACACGCTTAGGTGGTGTGGAAAGCGTCGTTTTCGATAATCCGGGCTTGAGTGCAACGATCCAAAGCGGTGCTACACCCACATCCGTTCCACTTCAAATCACTGCGGCGGCGGGCGCTGCTGTCGGAATCAGTGGGCTGACGGCACAGGTCGCCGCCGGGAAAATTCGTCTTGAAACTGCGATGACAGTCAATCAATCGCAGCCGAGACTCACATCGATTAGTCCAAGCGTAGCGTATTCAGTGCAAAACACTGTCATCGCAGCCTTTGGACAAAACTTCGCGGCAGCGTCGGTGGTGCTATTGGACGGTGTACCGTTGAGCACCACCTTTATCGATTCCACCCAGATACAGGCGACGCTACCCGCACAAAGTGTCGGCCCCAAAAGGATCACCGTGCGTTCGCTCGATCCCAATACTACGGGTAGTTTTTTATTCTCCAACACACTGAGCTTGTCGGTGCAAGCGCCGCAGATTAGCCTAGCACCTGCCAGCGCAACGGTGATTCGCGGCACCAGCGGCACATTGACTGTTGGCATTCCCTATACGGCAGGCGTAGGCGGTGTCGCGCTTAACCTAGTGAGTAGTGTTCCTGCCGTAGCCAGTGTGCCGGCCACCATTACCATTCCACAAGGCGCAACTTCGGCGCAGTTGAGTGTCGCCGCATTGGCGGATGGCGTTACCACGATTACCGCCAGTCAAACTGGTTTTATCAGTAAGTCATCCAATATTAGCGTGATTCCTCCGCCCACAATTTCAGTGGCTGCCTCGGTCGGATTAATTGGTGTGAACCGCTCAACCACCCTGACGGTATCGATCTCCAACGCGGCTGGTGCTGGTGGACAGGCAATTGCGTTAACCAGCAGCGTCCCGGCGGTCGTCACAGTACCGGCTTCCATTACCATTCCCGAAGGGGCCACAAGCGCTACGTTGAGTCTTACGGGTAGCAGTATCGGTACTGCCACAGTCTCCGGCACGGCAAGCGGTTTTATCACCGGATCCGTGAGTATTACAGTTCGCGCGGTATCGGTGAATTTGCCAGTTGCATTATTGGTGTCGCCCAGCTTATCGCGTGACATTCCCATACTTCTGTCCGATCCAGCGCCAGTGGGTGGGTTGGTCGTTAATTTATCCAGTTCCAATAGCGCAGTCGCGACTGTTACGGTAAGCGTAATCATACCGGAAGGGCAAACCACCGCTAACGCAACGCTGACGGGGGTTAGTGCCGGATCTGCAACGGTCGCGGCGAGTGCAACGGGGTATCAATCTGGCAGTTCCGCGATCACCGTACAAGCCGTCACGGCTGCGCTGTCTCCCGGCGGGAATATTTCTCTGCCGGAAAGCCTCTCAGCAAGTTATGCCGTCGCCCTCTCAAAACCCGCACCGGCGGGCGGCGTTACAGTTAGCCTTTCTACCGGAGATGCAACGATTGCGACAGTATCTCCAAGTAGCGTATTTATTCCGGAAGGCCAAACCTCGGGCGGCTTAGTAACCACAACAATTAATGCGCTGAAAAAAGCGGTCACCACGCTTTCTATTACGTCACCTGGCTTAACAGGAACGAGCGTGACCTTGACTGTTACTGGCAAGCCGCAGTTGGTGTTTAGCCTAGGTGCGCTCACGGTGGGTAAAGGCTTGAACAGCTATGACTATGACGTGTATGTTTATCGGACTACCGATAACCAAGTCTACAGTCCGGCGACGGCGTTGACGGTAAGTTTGAGTTCGGCGGATGCAACGAAAGTGGGTATCCCGGCGACGGTGACGATCCCGGCTAACTCCTACTATACCTACTTCAAGGTCAGCGGTATTGATCTGACGGGTGCGACACCGGTGGTGATCAACGCATCGGCGATAGGATATTTAGCGCCCACGACCAAGCTCAGCACCAACGTGATTTCGCCGGTGCTGCAATACATCGGCCTGGATGAGGCACGCAATACGCTGAGTGCACGCGACGATTTCTACGTGCGCACCTATGTGCCGGGCGCGCCGAATCCGTATTACCAGACAGCGTATGCGCCGCTGACGGTGGGCTTAAGCATTACCGATACCGGGGCGAATCTGGCGCCGACTGCCGTACTGGCGGCTTCTTCGATTGTCAATAATGATCCGGCCAATTATGGTCCCCAGCGTGCGGCGGACGGATTGTCGAGTAGCTACAACGAAACGAACTACGAACTACACCCGTGGTGGGAAGCAGACTTAGGCCAAGACAAGACTTTTGATCGGATCGTGATTGTGCCGCAAAGCTGCTGCTCGTCGCGCAACCAATACACAGTGTTGGTGGCATCGACACCCTTCGTGGCCTCGGACTTTACGAGCGCCAGCCTGCCTGGAACTTACAGTAACGGCGCGCAAGTGGTGTATCAAACGGTTGGCGCGAACGAGACATCAAGCACGATTACGATCATAGGGCCGTTCACTGGACGTTACGTGCGGGTGGTATACAAGGGCACGAATAACGAATACCTGATTTTGTCCGAGGTGCAGTTGCTGCAAGGCGGCGGTGCGCCGGGTGCTGGCGGTGTCGTACAGATTTACAGCGCTGCGAGCGGTGGTAGCGTGATCACGCAGAGTGTGATTGCCGCTGGGACGAGCAATATTCCGACGGTGTACGCAGGTGAGCCGACAGCGACGGGTAGCTACATTATTACGGCGAACATTCCGGGTATCGCATCGGCGAACTCGGCCCTGCAAACGGTATCGCCGGCGGACTTACGATTGAACTTCGGCACCAGCGCGCTCACGGTGGGTAAGGGCTTGAACAGCTACGACTACGACGTGTATGTGTACCGCACGTTGAACGGTGCCAATTACAGTCCGGCGACGGCGTTGACGGTAAGTTTGAGTTGCGCAAGCATTGCAATTTGCACTACACCAGCCACGGTGACGATCCCGGCTAACTCCTACTACGTTTACTTTAAGATCGCCGGCCAAGGCTTTGGCTCAAGCGTAGCGCAAGCAACTGCAAGCGGATACCTTGGTAATAGCAATCTTGGTATTACCGTTGTTGCTCCCGAAATTCGTTTCAATAGTTTGACGTCGTTGTTTAATGTGGGTGTTACGAATATCTTCCAAGCGCGCACCTACGTAACAGGTGCGTCTAACCCATATAACCAGACCACTCTTGCTAATACGACAATTAACCTAACCAGCGCTAGCCCAGGCGCAGCCACGGTCACGCCCTCGGTCGTTATTCCAGCGGGTGGCACGATTTCAGGTAATGCGATACTCACGGGTGTTGCAGTTGGAACGACCAGCGTAACTGCGAGTGGTACGGATTATGTGCCCATCCAATCTGGCACGATAACGGTGAATCCATGATGTGGCGGCCCTCACTCATGCTCATCACGAATCCAATGAACCAACCAATGGGCTTCGCCATAATGAATACTGGAAATCTCAAACGAGGCGCTCGGGCCTCTATTCTGGCATTTGGTTTTCTTGCAGGTATGCTGCAGGTGCAAGCCGCCGATCTGGGGATCAGCGATGGTGTAGTGGTTAAATTTGGGAGTGGGGCGGGCGTTGAGGTTCTGGATGCGGTGCACCTTTCCAATCAAGCTACACTCACTAGCATACAAGACGATACTGCGCTTGGGCAAACTGGCGCTGCGACGGGAACCCCCGCCAAAGGCGATTGGAGAGGTGTCAAATTAGAGGCTTCTGCCACACCCGGTAACGTGCGTCTGGAAGACATTCGTTTGCGTTACGGTGGCGGGGCAGGCTCTGCCGCACTTGATATTCGTAAGAGCGCCCCCACAGTTAAATTTATTGTAGTCAAAGACTCTATCGTCGGCGTGCGTGTCACCGACGGCGCTGCTCCAGTTTTCACCGGCGTTAGTCTAATCAACAATACTACCGGCCTGGAAGTGGGCGGCAACGCGATACCCACGCTCACCGGTTCAGAAATCTTCGGCAATACCAACTTCGGCATTAATAATTTGACTCCGGCTTCCGCGGTGCAGGCCACTGGCACTTGGTGGGGCGATGCCAGCGGCCCGAAAGATGCAATCGCCAATCCCAACGGGAAAGGCGATGTGGTCAGCGTAGGCGTTAATTATGGCAGCGTGGCAACGGTTGTTCCGCTCATCAATCCCACGCTGAGCATCGTTGGCAATAACACCTATACCGATCAAGCGAACATCACGCTTAATTTGAGATGTCGTAACGCAGTGGAATACCGTGTCTCCGAGAGCAATGTGTTCACTGGCATCGCGTTCTCACCGATGACCGCGAGTACGTCGTTTACGCTATCCAGCGGCGACGGCATCAAACAAATCTATGTCCAATACCGTGCTACGACCGGCAACATCGCTACGGTAAATTTACCGCAAGGCCTCCTCTACGACACCCAAGGCCCGAGCCTGAGCGTGACCAACCCCGCCCCCGGCAGCTTCTTAACCAAGCCGATCAGCATTGATGCCACGGCGAGTGATCCCGCCGGTGTCGCCCGAGTCGAGTTCTACATCGACAACCTCTTGGTCGCCACCGCCACCACGGCCCCGTACAGCTACGCCTGGGATGTCACCAC
>JAYVZN010000065.1:0-4740 GCA_043783305.1 Betaproteobacteria bacterium | reverse complement strand
TGACCGTATCGGCTGGCGGGTTGGTGACAAACCGCTTGTAAATGTAATCAGTCGCAAAGCGCGGATTGAATATAAGCCAATGCTCGGAACCTTCACCGCGCAAGGTAGGATTGATGATTCGCCATTCTTCTGGCGTCATCAGTTCGCATTCCTCGCCCCAATGAACGTCTACACCCTCCGTCCCCTTAATATCTTCAATGTTCCGCGCGCGGCCATAAAACAGGAAGTCGCTTCCGGTTTCCGGGCATTCTATTCGGTTGTTGTGTATCGCAAATTTATGCTTGAGCCCGAACCGATCGATCTGAATTTTGAGCAGCGTGTATACAGAGTCATCAATGCGGTTTTGGAATTGCCTGGTCGCCAATGTTCGAACCTTGCTCCATTGAGCTTTGGCAATCGCCACGCCTGCTGCATCCCATGATTTACTAGATGCCCTGCCGCCATATAAAACCCTGTTGCGCGCCTTAGTCAGCCAAAACTCACGCAGCGCAGGGTTAAGTGTTGGTTGGTCGTGCATAGAATGTATCGAGCTTCCTGGGCTGTTCGCTCTGGTTATTGTTGATCTGGATTGCGGTGTCAGGCGTTTTGCCTAGCACGGCCTCGCGTCCCTTGAGTATCGTATCTGCACGGCGCTGGTAATCTTGCTGGCCTTCGCATGTCTCGGCCATAGCATCGGCTACGTTCTTGACTGCGGCATGGGTGAAAAACTGAATATGCTTTGTGCGCTCATCGACAATGCTGCTCACGCTGCTCATTTCTTGCTCATTTAATTGCGCAAGCCCTTGTTTATATTGAACGCCTGCGCTTATTAGTGCTTCATTGTCTTGGGCGATGCCCTTGACCTTCTGAGCCACATAGCCATTACTGACTTTATGTTTTTCGGCCAATTCCCGCTGAGTAAATGCCCCGGTTTTCCAATCGGCGACGATCATCGGTATTTTGTCTGCGGCCTTCGCTCGCACTTATGATCCTTTGGTTAAATTGACAGCACCCGGCGCGTGAGGTCTAACCATACAAGGAGCGCGCTGTCACTGTCTGGCGGTGTTATTAGCCCCACTTGCCGCCTTGGGTGTCACAAAATTGTGGATAACTCTACCGTTCGTCGGTTGGTTGCATTATTTATTAATCATTGCTTGCATTATTTTTTAATGCCGCTATAGTTACTACATGGACGGCACAAATGCAGTCCCAAACAAACCAGGAGATTAAAATGACCAAGATCACAAAAGAGTACGCAAACACCAGCAACGGCGGAAAAGAGCGCGTATGGCGTGACGGCGACAATTATTCCGTTGATAGCTATATCCCAAACGTAGGCTGGATGGGAGATCGCAAGGTTTCCCGCATCGACGCCGAGCGCTGTATGTCCTACACAAAAGCGCCTGCACACGTTGTTTCGGCTATTCTTGCTTAAGGGTATTAAAAATGATTACCATCGACAACATACGTACCGCGACCGCCGACCAGCTTGACGACATTATCGAGCGCACCGAGTACGCAGCAAAAGGTGTAACTCTTGGAGATGATGCAGCAAAAGACCAAGACCTCCGCCGAGCAGCCAAAAAAGAACTTGCTCGCCGCGAGTTTGGCGAAGAATGAGCCGCCCTACTCCGCGCCCTTGCCCTAGTTACTACATGGACGGCACAAATGCAGTCCACCTGATCCAGCCCAGGAGCGGCGCGGAACCAAGATAGGGGTAATAGATCATGAGCAACATCAACTACACATTCCCAGCCGATTGCAAAGTACCGCAATTACGCGGCGTTACCGCAACCGGTGGTGTTTTCTGCGTCGCCTCCGGCAAATGGCGGCAGCCGATTGATGCCGTAAAATTTACCACCGAGATAGATGGTAAGGGCATTATCGCCATGATATCCGGCAAGCCTGAGCTTGAGGCTGCGCTTACCGCTCACCTGGCTCGCATCGCGGACGAGAAAGCGGCCTTAGATTCCACCCTTGCCGCCATCGGCTGGCCACAGTATCAGGCCGTCCAGAGCCGGGCTTGCAACGCCAGAGAGGCATATGATCGCGCCAGCGAGTACGGTTACCCGGCCAAAGAGGCAGGCGCGATGCAGGCCGCTGATGTGGCGCTTGATGCAGCTCGCGCACAGTATCCAGGTGCGGCGGCTTATGTTCGCGCCGAGAGCTACAGCATGGCATCGCACGATCAAAAAGCAAGCGCCGGGCGTCGCGCAATGGATGCTATTGAGTCCGGAGCTGATCCGATCGCGACGATTGCCGTGATGGAGGCAGAGTGGTCTGCGGCAGCAGAAAAGGCGGTGCAAAATGCGTAGCACCATAATCATCACCAAGCGCGGAGATGGCTACATCTCCACCGTATCAGGCCAGTTCGGCGGCGGGCACGCCGGCAGGCGATGCGGCCTCACACCATACGATGCTGCGGCTGCGGCTGCTAGATACATGATTGAGTACGCACAATCTAATCCAGATGGCGGCGATCTTATGGCCCCACCCGAGGTATTGGAGCTAGTGCCGGAGCATCTACGGTGTATCTAGTCCGCACCACATCACCACGCGGCTACCTATTCCGGGGCCGTGTAGTGAAAAACATCGAAAATGCTACGGCCTACAACTCGCCTAGTGCCGCCGCCATTAGGGCTGGTCGGGCAATCGAAACCAAAATTTGCAAAACTGCAAAAATACAGGAGATTAAAAATTAGCCGCCCACGCTCCCCCGCCCTACTCCGCGCCCTGGCCCTAGTGGCCGAGGGTTCGACGGTTTACGCCGCCGCAAAACTCACAGGGCTAAATCAATCAACGATTGCACGAACTATCAACCCGCCTAAAATTGATAAATGCCCGTGTTGCAGTAAATCTATGCACAAAACAAAAAGCCAGGCCAGCGGTTAGCATGGTCGGGCTTGCATTTATTGCGGGGTCACTTCTCCCAAACAGTTGCGAGGCTATCGTATTGGTTTAATGTTGTCAACACTTATTTTTTTGACATAAACTCCGCGCCGGTCTAAGTCCTCGGCCAGCCAATCCAGGGCTTTACCCAGTAAATCGCCGTAATTCATACGGGGAAACCTGAACACCGACTGGCAATACCGATGCCGGACTGCGGCGGCCTGGGCTGGGTGCTTTATTGATAGATCGTTGACTGAAGTCTCTATCACCTCGCACATCCAAGAATCTACTGCGTCCGAAACATCATCCCAGCAATTTACGCCCCCCGATGCAATCCCCATAGATTTGGCGGGGTAGCCTAGTTTTAGCTGGTAGCGTTCCTGCCATCCTGCCCATAATTGAAGCGCGTCGGTAATTAGCATCCGTCCCCCTTTTTTGGTTTGTAATTTTCTATAGGGCTTTAAAAAAAATTTCCCAAAACATCAAACAAAGCGGGATTCCTACCGCCACCACCAAACCAACACATAACAACGCATGACCTATATTGCTTTCTCGCATAAGTCGATTAAACTCTTGCTCATTATTTGCAAGCGCCAGCACCCCAAACGGTAAAACTACTGGCCTTGGGTAGCCTCCATCAAACCTAGCTTTTTTAAGCATTTCTTTTTTCATTTGTTGCATGGTTTTAATATCATCCTTTCACGGTGTGCATTTTCAATTGTTAGGCCTTCTCAAAAAATGTGCTTGCGGTTGAAAAACATCACACCCAGACCAATTATCTGTATTACCAGACCCACTACCTGAGCCTCTGTTCCCATTGGTTTAACAATCATCCCCCAGGGGACAACACTGGCAATCACACACATCACGAACATTTTCGTATTTTGCATTTCACTTCTCCTTTGTTTGTTTATACTGATCACACCGTTTCGGGTACGAATCGCCGCCGATCATGCAGCGATCCGACTTACCATTCTTGTAGCTGCATCCGTTGCATGATTTCTCGCGCTCGTATTGAATATGGCTGGCTGGGTCGGTGTAGTAATGGGCTGGTAGTGTCATTCGATCCAGTCTCTTAACATACCGATGACATCATCAACGGTACGCACGATGCGAATATCACCTTTCCAGCTTCCGTGAAACTTAACCTGATCTTCTGTCAGCGCACCATTCCCATGCTTGACTTCAACCAACACGCTAAAACCTGCATACCCTACGCATAAATCAGGCGCGCCACGCCCTAGGACTGAGGTATCTAGTACCGTAGCGCCAAGACTGCGGAAAGCCGCGACAATTTCTTTGTGGTTTGTGTCGGTGCGTGCGTAGCCTCTCATTTAGCCAATGCCTCTATCGTGGCCGCAAGCAAATCCATTTCCGTCAACTTGTTCATAGCCTCAAATCCATGTCCATGTATTCCGTTCTTGCCTTGGTGGTGTTCCTTGCACAACGGGATAACAAGCCAATCGGATGCACGCTGCGCCATACCCTGCCCTTCGCGGACATGGTGCAAGCTTGCGGGAGTTTCGCCAAAGCCAAGCAGTCGGCAAGCCATACAACCAAGATCGGCGGCGCGGCTCTTGTAGGTTTTTGCGTTCATGCTTCCGCAACCTCACGATAGCCAATCTCAACACCACGATCTGCGCAAAAGTAATGCAAAAACTCTAACCATTCCGAGAAGTCTTTTTTGTTGAATTTGCTAGTACGCTGCCCCAGCATGACCACACCACCATCAACGCCTTGAGCAAGCCTCACTTGTTCGCCGCGAAACGCCGCCGTCAAAATGTCTTTGAAATCCTCTGAAGTCAACCAAACCATTTTTCCGTTCACCGGCCATTGGATTTGTTTGGCTATAGCATCCAGAATCGGCCACTG
>JAYVZN010000064.1:0-12011 GCA_043783305.1 Betaproteobacteria bacterium | reverse complement strand
TTGCTGCATATCATTTACGGTGTGCTGAAGTCCGGTATGCCTTTTGATCCTGCTTGGTCTGAACATCATGCTTGACAGACAAGACGGTATCTTAGCTTTTGCGTTTTCCGCTACTAAGCTCAGCCGTAAACTTGCGCATCGTATGCGTAGCCCTTAGTATTAGGGTTCTTGTCTTCACCAAGTCCGGTACAGTGTTTGAAACATGCAACCGGCAAACAGCGCTGTCGGCATCCAGGATTATCCGCTCACACGCCATCTGAATCCGTAACCGAATATCAACGCTTACTTTTCCGTGCATATCCAGTCAAGGAGTTTTTATCATGCAAGAACAGTTCAACATTTTGATTTCTTCATTCCACGGGGTTATCGGGCAGCTAACGGACTTTCTACCTAAATTGCTGTTTGCTTTTGTGCTGTTATTTTTTGGCTGGATTATTGCTAAATTGGTTCGCGGTGGTGTCCGGCGTTTACTGGCACTGGCGCATTTCGACCAACTCGCTGAAAAAACCGGTGTTGAAGAATTTCTCAAGCACGGTGACATGCACATTACATTTTCCGGCATTATCAGCGAGGTCAGCTATTGGTTGGTGGTGTTGATCGTATTGGTTACGGTGTCCAGCAGCCTGGGCCTGACCGCCGTCGCCGATCTATTAAATCGCGTCGCGCTGTACTTGCCCAATATTATCGTTGCCGTACTCATTATTATCTTCGGCACGCTGCTCGCGCGTTTCATTAATCGCATCGTGTTTGCTTGGTTACGCAACCTCGGTGTGGAGGGTGCCCTCACAATCAGTACAGTTTCGGAGTATGGCGTACAAATTTTTGCGATCTTCGTAGCACTGGAGCAACTAGCCATTGGTACGCGATTACTCACCACCGCTTTCGCCATTTTGTTCGGCGCAGTTTGCCTTGCTCTTGCTTTAGCCTTTGGTCTGGGTGGG
Source organism: Betaproteobacteria bacterium (assembly GCA_043783305.1). Classification (GTDB taxonomy): domain Bacteria; phylum Pseudomonadota; class Gammaproteobacteria; order Burkholderiales; family Thiobacteraceae; genus RBG-16-58-11. The sequence continues at coordinate 11,070 of JAYVZN010000064.1, read as the reverse complement.
CGCGACTGGGCCGGGCGCGCTATTGAGCGCTGGGCTAAAAATAAAAACGAAACAAAATCTTAGTTACTCATCTTGCTGCTCAGCGCTCTACGCCAAGCTCTTTAAGCCCCGGCACTTGAAAGATGCCCTGTAGCTTTCGCAGCTCATCACGGTGTAAGCGCGCCAGCTGTTGAATGGTTTTTTCGCCCCTCGGCGTCAGGCGCACTTCGACTTCGCGCCGATCCGTTTTTCCCTGGACGCGCGCGATTAAACCCAAATTTTCGCAGCGCGACACGAGCGCAACGGTGCCGTGGTGTTGTGCTTGCAAACGCTCCGACAACTCACCGATGGTGGCCCAATCTCTTTCGGGATAACCCTTGATATGCAGCAGCAGCAAATACTGCAAGTGTGTGATGCCCGATTGACGCGTTACATCCTCACTAAACCGTAAAAAGCGCCGCAATTGATAGCGAAAATGTGAGAGCGTTTCAAATTCCTCTTTTTCCATATTTTTTTGGCTCATTGATGCCCCCTTTATAATGACTTTAAAACTGCCTTGTAATATATCATGGTATGATATACTCTTGAAACAGAGTCATTATCCAGCGGAGAAAATCGTGGAAACAGCAACGCCGTTACCGGATGTAGATGCAGAAGGGTATTTAGTAGATCCTCAGGATTGGAGCGAGGAAATTGCACAAGAATTCGCGCGCCAAGAAAACATCCAACTGGAAGAGGATCATTGGGATGTGATCCGGTTTATTCGCGAAAAGTACGATGAAAATCAGATTATTCCGGATGCACGTCACGTCATTAAACACTTATCGACCCGACTCGGAACAGCCGCGCGCAAGCGTTTGTTTGATATTTTTCCTTACGGTTACGTCAAACAAGCTTGCCGCATTGCCGGCATGAAGCGTCCGCGCGCTTGGAGCACCGGTTAAGACGTTTATAGGACGTAACGCGCTAAATCTTCGCTGGTCGCTAAGGCTTTTAGCTTCGCATCGACATACGCCGCATCGATGGTCACGTGCGCGCCGGTTTGCTGGTCGGCGCCGAAGGCCAACTCTTCCAAAAGTTTTTCCATCACCGTATACAAACGGCGTGCGCCAATATTCTCGGTGCGTTCGTTCACTTCAAAAGCAATTTCGGCCAAGCGCCGAATGCCTTCATCGGTAAAATTTAAATGTACGTCTTCCGTTTCCAGCAAGGCTTGGTATTGACGCGTTAAACACGCATCCGTACTGGTGAGAATACGCGCAAAATCGTCCACCGAAAGAGAGTTAAGCTCGACTCGAATCGGAAATCGTCCCTGTAATTCCGGGATAAGATCGGATGGCTTAGCGAGATGAAATGCACCGCTGCCGATGAATAAAATATGATCGGTTTGGATCATGCCGTACTTGGTGCTGACGGTCGTACCTTCCACCAAGGGCAATAAATCGCGCTGCACGCCTTGGCGTGAAACTTCAGCGCCGCTGGCATCGGAGCGACTGGTAATTTTATCGATTTCATCCAAAAACACGATGCCGTTTTGCTCGACATTGCTCAGGGCCTCTAACTTTAGATCATCTTCGTTCACTAGCTTCAATGCTTCTTCCTCGGTCAACAGCTTGAACGCTTCACGCACGTTCAATTTGCGCTGCTTTTTTCGAGTGTTGCCCATGTTCTGGAACATACCTTGTAGCTGTGTAGTGAGATCCTCCATGCCGGGCGGTGCAAAGATTTCCATCGAAGCGCTCGCTGCGTTCACTTCCACTTCGATTTCTTTTTCGTCTAACGCACCTTCGCGCAACATTTTACGAAATTTCTGCCGTGTAGCCGATTCCGGCGCGGGGGTTTCCGGCGCTTCAAAATTGACGTGCGTCTCACGCGCATTCGGCAACAAAGCATCTAACACGCGCTCTTCGGCGGCTTCTTCCGCCCGAAATTTAACGTCCTGCGTTGCCTGATCACGTGCTTGTTTCACCGCCATTTCCACAAGATCACGAATAATCGTATCGACATCGCGCCCCACGTAACCGACCTCGGTAAATTTCGTCGCCTCGATCTTAATGAATGGCGCGTTGACCAATCGCGCCAAACGCCGCGCAATTTCAGTCTTTCCGACACCGGTCGGACCGATCATCAGAATATTTTTAGGCGTAATCTCTTGGCGTAAGGGTTCCGCCACCTGCGCACGCCGCCAGCGGTTACGCAACGCAATAGCAACCGCACGTTTCGCCGCATCCTGGCCGACGATATGCTTATCCAACTCGTGTACGATTTCTTTAGGTGTCATTGGCATGGATAACACGTCGCTTTACTCGAGCACTTCAATGGTGTGATTTTGATTGGTGTAAATGCACAAATCGCCGGCAATCGCGAGTGAACGCTGCACGATCTCTGCCGGGCTCAGATCGGTGTTCTCCAGGAGTGCGCGCGCCGCACTGTGTGCATAAGGGCCGCCGCTCCCAATGGCCACTAAACCTTGCTCCGGCTCCAGTACATCGCCGTTACCCGTCAGAATAATGGATGTTTCATGATTAGCCACCGCTAACATGGCTTCTAAACGCCGTAGAATACGATCCGTGCGCCAGTCTTTGGCTAATTCGACCGCTGCACGCAATAGATGCCCTTGGTGTTTTTCCAGCTTAGCCTCGAAACGCTCGAACAGTGTAAAGGCATCTGCCGTTCCACCCGCAAAACCCGCCAAAATCTTATCGTGATAAAGACGCCGCACCTTGCGCGCTGAAGCTTTGATGACGATATTGCCGAGTGTTACTTGGCCATCACCGCCCAATGCCACCTGCGATCCGCGCCGGACTGAAAGAATTGTTGTGCCGTGATACTGCTCCATGACCGCTCAACCTCGAAATTGTTAACGTAGCTTACGGCGTATGACCGTGGCGTACTCGGTCACACCCATGACATCGAAGAGGGCATGCACCATTTCGTTCGCACCGTTAATAGTCACCTGCTTGCCCTTTTGATTGAGGGCGATCAGGGTATTGATGAAAGCACCCACGGTGACAAAATCCACGCGCGTGGTGGTCGTCATATCAATCCATACATGTGTTCGTGTGTCCGCGTAACGCTCGAGATCGCGCAATTTATAATCGGTGCCGCCCGCCAACGTCCCGTCAATACAGAAACTATCGGTCACCATTTCTTCTGCCGCGATATCGGATGCAACGGCATTTGTGATTGAAACAGATTCGGATAACGCTTCCCACGAGGGCGGCGATAATTCAAAGGTCACCGCATAATCCACCGCCGCATTTTCAAAAGCTTCTTGCTGTCCGCATAGCTGATACAACTCAAATATCAGCGCCCAGTAATTTTTTTCCGTCTGCGCGCCGCCGTCCAACAATGCTTTAATACATTGCGCAAACTCCTGGGTGCCTACGGCGGCTATGCGCTTCTCGGTACGGCGGATGGCCTGCAAAACGGCGGCAAATTGCATTGCTGATTCGGCATCAATGCCCGTCGCCTGCAGCATATCTATTTTTACACCGCTCTCAGACTCGGCTAGTTTCAACATGCGCTCGAAATCGACCGCTTGTGCCTCCCCGACTTGCCCCTTAAATTGCATACCACTCGCCATAGCACTCTTGGGCATCGCTTTCTTGGACGGGGCCGCTTGACGTGGCCCCTCCCAAACGGGTGCCGAACGCTCAAACCGCACGACAAATTCCATCGATAACTCATCGAAAGGTTGCTTCATGTTCTGCACTTGATACAGATCCAACAACAACATCCAAGGATGCAGATCACGCGACTCGTTATTTTCTTTGATAAATCCAAGCAGTGTAGCGACAGCTTCCTCAACGCGTTCGTTGGCGTACAAAATAGCCGCTTCCTCAACGGCAGAATGCGATTCTGCCGTTGCGCTGATTGTGTCGTAGTTGATATCTTCAAACTCGGCATTACCCGTCGTCGGTGTCATCACCGTTGACGCAACCGTCGACGGCGACACGCAAGCGTCGGGCGGAGTTTTTGGCACCACCAATTTCGGCGGTGTCATGGCTTGGGGCTCTTCACCCTTACGTCTAAAGAAAGAAAAGACCACGTCGTTTCGCGGGTAGAGTGACTAGGTAATTAACCCGCCGCCGCTACGTTAAAACCCAGCAGGGCTTGCGGCAACACGGGATTGGAGTCGTTCATGATAAGGGCAAAGTCGCGCCCCTACAAGCGTCACGCGTCGAAACAAAAAAAGGCGCACGAGCACCGCCTTTTTGTAAAAATAGAACGTTATTTCTTGGCGTATTTCTGGCGGAATTTTTCCACTCGACCAGCGGTGTCGAGCACCTTTTGCTTACCGGTGTAAAAGGGGTGGCACTGCGAACATACTTCAATATTCAAATCACGACTCATGGTAGAACCGGTCTTGAATTGGTTGCCGCAACTACAGGCAACTGATATTTCAGTATAATTTGGATGGATTTCTGGTTGCATCGCAGACTCCTTGTAAGAGGTTTTCCGGTCTATGCCCGGAGAGAAAGGGCGCTATTATGCATAAAATGGCGCGTCTACGCAATGCAAAATGTAACGCTCGTCAGCGCCGCATCGAATCAAAAAACTCGTTATTGTTTTTGGTCGCGCGCAGCTTATCGTGCAAAAACTCCATTGCTTCCAGATCGTCCATTGGATACAGCACCTTGCGCAGAATCCAAATTTTTTGCAGCACATCCGGCTTAATCAATAACTCCTCGCGCCGGGTACCGGAGCGATTCACGTTAATGGCTGGGTACAAGCGTTTTTCCGCCATTTTACGATCTAAATGAATTTCCATATTGCCCGTACCTTTGAACTCCTCATAGATCACATCGTCCATGCGCGAGCCGGTGTCAACCAACGCAGTCGCGATAATCGTCAGCGAGCCGCCTTCTTCGATATTGCGCGCCGCACCAAAAAAACGTTTGGGGCGTTGCAAGGCATTGGCATCCACACCGCCGGTCAGCACCTTGCCGGAGGCCGGTACCACGGTGTTATAGGCGCGCGCCAAGCGTGTGATCGAGTCCAACAAAATCACCACATCTTTTTTGTGTTCCACCAGGCGTTTGGCTTTTTCCAAGACCATCTCCGCAACCTGCACATGGCGCGTCGCCGGTTCATCGAAGGTCGAGGCCACGACTTCGCCGCGCACGGTACGCGTCATTTCTGTAACTTCTTCCGGACGCTCATCGATCAACAGTACGATCATGGTCACATCCGGATGGTTCGCCGTAATAGCGTGCGCGATATGCTGCAACATCACCGTCTTACCCGATTTAGGCGAGGCCACCAGCAAACCGCGCTGGCCTTTGCCGATGGGGGCGATCATATCGATCACGCGCCCGGTAATATTCTCTTCACTGGATATATCGCGCTCCAGCTTCATCGGCTTGGTCGGAAATAACGGTGTTAGGTTTTCGAACAAAATCTTGTTTTTGGCGTTTTCCGGCGGTTCGCCGTTGACGGTATCGACTTTCACCAACGCAAAATAACGCTCACCGTCTTTCGGGGTGCGAATTTCGCCCTCAATGGTGTCGCCAGTGTGCAAGTTGAAGCGACGAATCTGCGACGGCGAGACGTAAATATCGTCCGGGCCAGCGAGATAAGAAGTATCCGGCGAACGCAAGAAGCCAAAACCGTCTTGCAGTACTTCGAGCGTGCCGTCGCCAAAAATACTTTCACCTTTACGCGCCTGATTTTTCAGCAGCGCAAAGATAAGGTCTTGTTTTCGAAGACGGCTTGCGCCTTCTATTTCGTGGGTAACTGCCATGTCCACGAGCTCTTGCACGTGTTGGTGTTTAAGATCGGATAAGCGCATAGGCCTGTTTTGTGACTTCAGTAGGAAAAGGATTTGGGGTATTTGAAGCGGGATCCAAGCGACGGGCCTGGAACTTGAATAAACGCTCGTTTTGTAATGTTATCGAGCGCTTGTTCAGAAAATTTTAGAGTAGCCTAGCGAGTTCACACGTTGCTGTCAATAAATGCTGTTAATTGGGATTTCGACAAAGCACCGACTTTGGTCGCTTCGACATTGCCGTTCTTAAAAATCATCAAGGTCGGGATGCCGCGAATGCCGAATTTAGGCGGGGTTTGTTGGTTTTCGTCGATATTCAGCTTAGCGACTTTAATGCGGCCCGCGTATTCCTGAGCGACTTCATCCAGGATGGGTGCAATCATCTTGCACGGGCCGCACCAATCCGCCCAGTAATCGACTAACACCGGAACCGTTGATTGCAGTACTTCTTGATCAAACGAATCGTCGGTGACGTAATGAATATGTTCGCTCATGGCTTCCTCATAACATCAATTTCGCCTGAAATTAGGCCGTATAGAATTGAAACAAAATAGGATTTTTTTATTTGGGAGGATAATTAAATTCTATCCTAACCAAATTTTCCGAGAATGGGAAGCACTGTTCCAGCAAAAAGATTAAGGCTTTTGTTCAGACGCGCCCAAGGCTAAAATTGCACCATCTGAATAAACCCGAAAAAAACCCCAAGAAGGGCATCGCATGACCTACGTTGTTACCGAATCCTGTATTAAATGCAAATATACCGATTGCGTGGATGTGTGCCCGGTCGATTGCTTCCGTGAAGGCCCGAATTTCCTAGTCATCGAGCCCGACGAGTGCATCGATTGCACCTTATGCGTGGCCGAATGCCCGGTCGAGGCTATTTTTGCCGAAGACGACGTACCGGAAAACCAGCGCAGTTTTATCGCTCTCAACGCCGAGCTATCGCGCACTTGGAAGCCCATTATCGAGCGCAAACCCGCACCGCCGGATGCGGACGAATGGGCCAAAAAGACCGACAAACTCGCACTACTCGAACGCTAACCGAACCAACCGGCGTGGCCTTATCCGCGATTACGCGCCATTTCCCCGAGGTCGATTTACTGCGGAGTGCGGCCAACGCCATCATCCTCGCTGAACAAGCGCGGCTACCCGATCTTAGCGCCTGCACGTTGCTGCTCCCCAATCTGCACGCGGTACCGGCGATGGCTGATGCGCTGGGGCAGGCGGCTGGCTTACCCGCACTACTACTCCCCAAGCTCACCACGCTGCCGCAACTGGCAAAGCAAGTGGCGTTGGCACAAAGCAGCGTGCCGGACAGCGTACGCCAAGGCATGCTGTACGAAGCTTTGCGCGCACGTCAATGGTTTCCCTCCGAACTCTTGTGGCCGCTCACCGGCGAATTACTCAAACTGTTCGATGAACTCACGCTCAATCAAGTGTGCTTACCCGAATCCTACGAAGACTTCCTGCAACAGTTAGCGCACGCTTACGAAGCCAGTGCCGGTGCTTCGCTGCAATTCGAAGCGCGCTTGGTGCACGTACTGTGGCATGCCCTGTATCACGACTTAGGCGAGCGGCTGGATTCCGCCGCCACTTATGTTTTACAACTCAGTCGGCTCGCACAAGATGCCCATGCCCCTTTGTACGGCATCGGTCTCGCTGATCTAGCACCGGTCGAGCGTGAATTTCTGGAGCGTTATAGCGAACGCCAAGCGGTTATATTATTTACGACCGACGCACTCACTGCCGAAGACACCTCGGCAAGCGGTGCTGTATTACGTGCGGCCTGGGCTAACCCAACACGAGACACCAGAGACCAGGTACCCGACTCGCTTTTTGAACGTGCCGTAGCGCTGCGTAGCGCTGTGCCTGTGAGTCCAATCGCTTCCAAACTCAAACTATTTGGTGCCCAATCTCTGGAACAAGAAGCCGGTGCCGCTGTGCTGCAAGTGCGCCTGTGGTTAGCCGCGGGGTGCCGCCGGATCGCCATCGTAGCGCAAGACCGCCTCGCCGCACGCCGCGTCCGCGCCCTGCTGGAGCGCGAACAAATTTTGGTGTGCGACGAAACCGGCTGGACATTTTCCACCACCAGCGCCAGCGCACTTATCATGCGTTGGCTGGATTTAGTGGCCGACGATTTTTATTATCAAGATTTATTGGATTTCCTGAAATCGCCGTTAGTGTTCAGCCACATCGAACGCGAACCCAGACGCGATGCCGTATCCGCGCTGGAAATGCTGATCCGCCAAAACAACGTCGTCACCCGTCTCGAACGCTATCTCGAATTAGCGCGCGGCCCGCAACAAGCCGCCTGCCGGTCTTTGCTACAAGCCCTGGATGCAGCGCGCAATGGCTGGCAAACGCGGCGCGCCCAACCCTTGCGCGCTTGGCTGCAGCTACTCACCGATACGCTCGCGCAACTCGGTATTTTAGTACCGCTAACGTGCGATTTAGCCGGTAGGCAATTATTAGAAATGCTGGAACACGCCGCCACCGAATTAAGCAACGCCGACGAAATTTTCCGCTTCGCTGAATGGCGTCATTGGCTGAATCAGCGCTTCGAAAATACCACTTTTCTCGATACCGGGATCGATAGCCCGGTTGTGTTTACACACTTGCCCGCCACGCGCTTACGCACTTTTGATGCGACCTTACTTTTAGGCTGCGACAGCGCGCATCTGCCTGCACCGCCGCCCGCCAGTGTGTTTTTCAATCAAGCGGTACGCGCCAGTCTCCATCTACCGACTTGGCAAGACACCCTGCTCGCCGAGCAGCGCGATGTCGCCGGACTACTCGCGCGCAGCACAGAAGTGCTCGCCACTTGGCAAGCGTTTCAACACGGCGAACCCAATCTCTTAAGCCCGCTCCTGGCCTTACTCGCGACCTGCCATACACAAGCCTATGGCCCGGATTTATTCGACGCGCGCCTGAGCCCTCTATTAGCCGCTCAGGCCCCTAAAGCATTCAGCGCTCCGCACCCCGCTTCGGCACCGGCCTTAAGCCCCGCCGCTATTCCCAAAGAAATTTCCGCCAGCGGCTATGCCAGCCTGATGACCTGCCCCTATCAATATTTTACGCGCCACGTACTGCACTTAAACGCATTGGAAGAAGTGCAGATCGATCTCGAAAAACGTGACTTCGGCACTCTGGTGCATCGCATCTTGTACGAATTTCATCGCCGCCATCCCTCGTTCAGCAACGACGATCCCGCACAACGCGCTACCGATCTGCGCACCATTAGTCAGCAGGTTTTTGCACCGCTACTGCGCCGTAATTATTTAAGCTTGGCGTGGCTGAAGCAATGGGAAAAATTTATTCCGAGTTACTTGGAGTGGCAAGCCCAGCGCGAAAGCGGAGGATGGCATTGGCACCGCGGCGAAGAAACGCAGCGTGTGCCGTTCGCACTCAATAACGGCGAACAGATCACCTTAAAAGGTCGCTTAGACCGCCTCGACATCGGACCCACCGGCCTTGCCGTGCTGGACTACAAAATGAAAAACAAAGGCGCTTTGGTCAAGCAACTCAAGCAGCCGGGAGAAGATGTGCAGTTGCCGGTATACGCGCTGCTGGCGGGTGAATTGGCTACTGCAGCGGCGTATTTAAGTTTCGATCAAGAGCAAGTAACGTTGGTGCAGACGGAAGAAGATATTCAAGAGCTAGCACAGCAAGTTGCAACACGCCTGCAAAGCCTATTTGAAAAACTGTATCGCGGCACCGGCCTCCCGGCGCACGGCGCGGAAGCCGCTTGCGCCGTGTGCGAAATGGAAGGTTTGTGTCGGCGCAGTTACTGCCACCGTTCGATTGAATCATGAACGCATTACCGCTCATTGACCCACTCGTCAGCGCCGCCCTCGACCCCCGCCACAGCGTAGTGGTTGAAGCCTGCGCCGGCAGCGGTAAAACTTGGCTCTTGGTTTCGCGCATCGTGCGCCTACTGCTGGCCGGCAGCGCGCCTTCGGAAATCCTCGCCATCACCTTCACACGCAAAGCGGCGCAGGAAATGCAGGCGCGACTCAACGACTGGTTAAGATTACTCGCCATTGCCCCCGAAACAGAAGTACGCGCGTTTTTGCGTCAGCGTGCGCTAAGCGATGACGAAATTGCATGTAGCCTGCCACAAGCGCGGCGCTTGTACGAGCTCGCCCTGCACAGCCGTCCCGGTGTCACCATCAACACCTTTCATGGTTGGTTTCTGGATTTATTACAACACGCGCCCTTGCAAACCGGGGCCTCCGGCAGCGTTGCCCTGCTGGAGCAAACTTCGCCCTTGATCGACGAAGCTTGGCAAGCTCTCGCCGAGCAACTACTCGACGCACCTGACTCCGCTACCGCGCACAGCCTCACGCACCTGTTTCGCGATTACGGCCTGAGCAACACGCGCGACCTAATGCAGCGCTTCATCACCCATCGCGCCGAGTGGTGGACCTATACTCAAGGCCAAGCCGACCCCACCGCATTTGCGCTGGAACAGTTGAGCGCTGAACTCGGCATCGACTTCGACCAAGAAATCTTGCCACCCTTATTCGCCGACGAAATTTTGATCGCCGCGCTGGAAAGATTCGCCGACTTACTCGCACAGCGCGACACACAAACCGACCCTAAATTCGCACAGCAAATACAAGACGCCTTGACCCGCCCCGATCTCGAAGATCGCTTCAATGCCCTGCTGCCGGCCTTCTTCACCAGCACCGGCACGCCGCGTGCGCGCAAACTCAGCCAAGCCCTAAGCAAAAACCTAGGCGCGGAAAACGCCGAACGCTATCTGCACCTCAATGAACGCATCGTGCAACGCTTAAGCGAAGCCAAACTACGGCGTACCGAACAAAGCGCGCTGTGCTTTAACCGCGACGTGCTGATTTGCGGCCAAGCCCTGCTAAAGCATTATCAAAAACTCAAAGACGCGCGCGGCGTACTCGACTTCACCGATATCGAATACCGCGCGCGCACCCTGCTCACCGAAAGCGACCACGCCGCCTATATGCAATACAAGCTGGATGCGCGTTATCGCCACATCTTGCTGGACGAGTTTCAAGACACCAATCCCTTGCAGTGGCAAATCCTTAAAAGCTGGTTCGATGCGGCGGTCGAAGCCGGGCGCTCACCGTGCATTTTTGTGGTGGGCGATCCTAAGCAATCCATTTACCGTTTTCGCGGTGCGGATGCGCGCTTGTTTGAATTGGCCTGCGACTATCTCAAAACCCAATTCAAGGCTACCCACCTCACGCAGCACGAGTCGTATCGTAATGCGCAGCCAGTGCTCGACACGGTCAATCAGGTCTTTGCCGCCGAAGCCTTGTTTACGCATTTTCAAGCGCATCAGG
>JAYVZN010000063.1:0-28629 GCA_043783305.1 Betaproteobacteria bacterium | reverse complement strand
AACCATGCCATCGTCAGCGCATCCGTCACGATGTCCGCCGTCATGCGCGGTTTCAGCGACCAGCCGATCACTTCGCGGTTGAACAGGTCGAGCACGATCGCCAAGTACAACCAACCTTCATCCGTCCACAGGTAGGTGATGTCGGATGTCCACACCTGATTGGGCGCAGCAGGTGCGAAGTTGCGATCCAGCAGGTTCGGGGCACACGGCAGCTTATGTTTCGAGTCCGTCGTAACGATGAAGCGCCGCTTGTGACGCGCCCGGATACCGTGCTCGCGCATCAGTCGCTCGACGCGTCCCTTGCTAGCAGCAAAGCCTCGTGCACGCAGTTCCAGCACCATACGCGGGCTGCCGTAGGCACCTTTCAGTTCCTCATGAATGGCGCGGATCAATGCCAGCAGCGGCGCGTTGGTCAGGCGGCGCCGATTCGCCTTGCCACCGCGCCGCCAGCTGCGATAACCGCTGATGCTGACTTCCAGTACGGGACACATTTCAGTCAAAGCATAGTGCTGACGCTGTGTATCAATCCAGGCGTACCTCACAGTGCATCCTTTGCAAAGTACGCCGTCGCTTTTTTTAGGATTTCGACCTCGCGCTTGAGCCGGATGTTCTCAGCGCGTACACGGGAAAGCTCCATCAGCGAAGGTGTGACCGGACGTACACCCGCCCCGCCAAGCTTGCCCGCGTCAGCGGCTTTCACCCAGTCGCGTCAGGTCTGGTCAATCAAGCCCAATTCACGGGCGGCTGCACCAACCGTCAATCCGTCCTTTACGCGCTTGACCGCCAGCGCTTTGAACTCGGCGGTGTATTCCTGTTTCGGTATCTTCTTCATCTTTCCTCTTCCCAAGTTAACGTCAATAATACGTCACCCTTGGAAGACGAAATTTCGGGGGAAGGGCATAGAGAGCGCACCCTGTGACTGACGCATTCATTAGTCACTCCTACGCAGACTTACAATTTGCCCGGTTTTGCAACGGTGTCTGTACAGCAAGAGCTGTCTCACACCAGTGTCTTTATCACTGGGAGAGCATTGATCGTAAAAAAATTTAATGCATAGCGCTCACTATTCTGCGCGTTGCTCTTGCCGCAACGACCAAACATGCGGCAGGGAGTAATGAACTTGAGCTTAACCAGTTCGGTGTGCGCGCTTTCATTCACGCCATGCACCGCAAAAATGCACTTGGCGAGACCCATTCCGATGGTGATCATGGACATGATTTTTTTCTTTCGTGGCTTGGAGGGAAATGACACTTGGAATGCCGTTCGTGGCCACTTCGCCACCACCTCGGGACGGGGATGCCCCTTTCATGCGTTAGACTTTCAATTATGTTCGGTCCGAAATTATTAGGTCATTGGAGTAGTGCAAAAGCGCAAAATGGCGGAAGTAGTCATGACCATTTGCACGCCGGTAAAAAATATTTTGTCATTAAGTTGTTCGCTGACTATGATCAAGTTCAACACCCTGTCGGCGAATTTTGGCTGTTTATGGGTTCCAGCTTTCTCCCCTACGACGACGGTTTATCCTTGTTCGTCTCGCTGGATGGGGCGCACGAGTGGCCTATACGGATGCAGTGGAGGGAGGAAGCGCAAGGCGCGACCCTTGGTTCCTTCGAAGAATATGTGCAACAAATTTAACCTATTATTCAACTACACTACAGCCCTTCGGGCTTGCATTGGATACGCTGATGCGCGCCAGTTAATCCCGTGTTAGAGGTTATGGATATTTACGACAAGCTGACAGGTCTGCCGAATAGATCGGAATTTATAAAATTAATTTTACAACCGGGTGCCGATGCAGCCACGGAGGATTCATGGTTGGCAAATATTGATATTGATCTTTTTATCTGGGTCAATGACCAATTTGGTTGGGCTGTAGCGGATCAATTGTTAATTGATATCCGTAAAATTATTCTCTTGGAAACGCATAAAAAAAATTTTTTCCCCTTCCGGGTTGGTGGTGATGATTTTACAATTGTTGGAATCGGTATAGCGCTCGAGCAATTCATTCAAGTGATGCAGAAAATTCAGATCGCTGTTTTTGACCAAAATTTTTCTTATCGATGTGACGACCCGAACAGAGATAGAGCTACAGTAAGCATCGGTATTTGTGCATTGCCGATACATAAAACTGGAAATGCGAAAGAGTTGTTAAAATGGCTTGATGATTTAATCTATGAAGAAAAGCAGAAAAATGGCAAAGCTTATCAAGCATTTTATGCGCCGTCTCTATAAGCATCGAGTCCATTATTCATGGGGGCATTCACAAGGGCACGCTAAAGCACGTTGCTGGTATCTTAACTTGTTAGGTCGCTGTACAGACATCACTGAATACATTCCTTCGAAAGGTAAATTTTGAGAGTTCACATAGAAAGTAATCCCATCGACCTCGCTCAGCCGGACGGTCACTTCTCGCATTGCACGGTAGTCCAAGCTGGCGCGAGAATGCTTTTTATCTCCGGCCAAGTCCCGCGGGATGCCCACGGAAACACCGTGGGAGTCGGAAACATGAAGGAACAAGCGGGGCAGGTTTTCGCCAATCTCAAGGCAGCGCTAGAAGCGCACAGCGCCACTTTTGAGAATGTCGTAAAAGCCACCATCTTCGTCACGCGCATGGACTTAGCAAGCGAAGTCATGGCCGTGCGAAAACACTTCTATGGCTCCAGCAAACCGGCCAGTTCTTTTGTCGAGGTCACTGCGCTCAACGAGCCTGATTGGTTGCTGGAGGTCGAAGTCATTGCGGCTCTACCGGCGAACAAGGACTCGGCTTAACGCTTCAATCACGAAGATGCATCGCGCGGTTGCTATCGGTTACCAAGAAACGCTACTCATAAAACACCACTCGGTATGGCGGTGTGTAAAAGTACTTTGCAGGCCAATTAACCGACATCGGAGGATTTCATGTTATCCGGCAAACGAGCGGTAATTACGGGTGGCAGTGATGGCATTGGCCTGGGAATTGCCAAGGCATTTGCACAAAATGGTGCCAGTGTGTTACTCATCGCCCGAGACGAAGGAAAGCTCCGAGAGTCGGCCAGATTGACCACCAACTAAAATGCCCGACAACACTATCCGCACGGGCAGCCGAGAGTGCAGCTGCGTTCTGCTTTTATTTACCCGTTAGATTTTAGAAGGAATCCCCATGCCGCTTATTTGGTCACACTCAATCGATCATCTTGACTGGAATGAACTGGCCGCGCTCTATCGTGCGGCACCTCTTGGAACCAAGACTCCCGACAACCTGCGAACCGCGTTCACGAACAGTATGTTCAAGTGCTTCGTATACGAAGACGGACGGCTTGTGGGTGTCGGTCGAGCGCTCGCGGATGGGGTTGACTGCTCGTATATCTGCGACGTTGCCCTCCTGCCAAGCCATCAGGGCCTTGGCCTTGGTCAACAGATCGTTTCTAGTCTCTTAAATTTATCGAGTGGTCACAAGAAAATTATTCTGTACTCCGTGCCGGGGAAGGAATCGTTCTACAAGAAGCTCGGCTTCCGGCGAATGAGCACTGCGATGGCTATATTCGAGAACCAGGACGATGCACTGGCGCGAGGGTATGTGAATGAAACCTAAGCCGCTCCAGCGACTCGTTCTTTATAGCGCGACTTGCACCGCGGCGCAGCGCGCTTCGTATAGCGCTTGCTGGATGGCTTCACCGCCCTGATAACGGTGGGCGATGGCACCGGCATCAATATTTGCCGCCGCTTGATAAGCGGCCTGCAAACGTGCGGCACCGAGAAATTCGCGCTCCGCATAACCGGGCCGACCGTAATAATCGGCGCTGCAGGCTTGTAAAAACCGTTCGAAGCGTTGCGGTTGGCGGAAGGCATCGAGGTGCTGCAACAAAGTCACCAGGGCCGGTGCCTGCATATTTTTTGCATTGTGCGCATCGCCGTGCCAGCGCGCCGTAATTTGTGCCAGTGCTTTGCAGTCGTTGGGTACACGCAAACGCTGGCACAGTGCGGTGACCAATGCGGCACCTTTGGCCTCGTGGCCATGATGATTCGGCCAATCTTCCGGCGCGGTGATTCCTTTTCCTAAATCGTGGCACAAGGCGGCGAAGCGTACCGGCAGTGAAAATTTTTTCTCAGCCGCGACATCCAGCACCAAGGATAAATGAATACCGGTATCGATCTCCGGATGGCTCTTGGGATTTTGCGGTACGCCGAACAGACGATCCACTTCCGGCAATATCTTGGCCAGCGCACCGCAGTCGCGCAGAACATGCAACATGCGCGCGGGCCGATCTTCCATCAAACCTTTGGATAGCTCTTGCCATATGCGCTCCGACACCAAGGCATCCACCTCGCCGCTGCTAACCATGTCGCGCATTAAATTTAACGTCTCGGGAGCAACGTGGAATTCGACAAAGCGCGCCGCAAAGCGTGCCACACGCAAAATCCGCACCGGGTCTTCGCTAAAAGCGGGGCTAACATGGCGCAGTATTTTAGCGGCTAAATCGCGCTGGCCGCCGTAGGGGTCGATGTACTGGCCGTCCGCCGTCTTGGCGATGGCGTTGATGGTGAGATCGCGCCGTGCTAAGTCTTGCTCCAGCGTTACTTCGGGCGCGGCATAAACTTGAAAACCTTTATAGCCGCGCGCCGTTTTACGCTCGGTGCGGGCGAGCGCATATTCTTCGTGAGTTTGCGGGTGTAAAAATACGGGAAAATCTTTGCCGACGGGCAAAAAACCCATCTGCACCATAACTTCCGGCGTGCCGCCTACCACCACAAAATCACGATCTTGCAACGGCAAACCCAGCAGTTCGTCGCGCACGGCACCGCCCACCATATAATTTTGCATGCTGTTGGCGTTTTTTTTCATTATCCCGATCCTGGTCAGCGCCGCGCCTTGCTGCGCCAAGAGTCGAACGGCGAACCCATCGCTTGCGGCCCGAGATATTGCGCGGCCACCGCCGCCACGGTGCTAGGCTGGAAACCAAACACGGCGGGAAAAGGGCCAGCGCATACGCTATTGCCGAGTAAGGCATTGTAATCATCGCGTGTCATTAATTTGCCGGGTAATTTTTCCAGTAACCACGCTTGGTAATACGCGGCTTTTTTGCCTAGGGTGAAAATCAAGCGCCGCCGTTGTTGCCAGTCGCTGACGTTTTGCACCAATTGTTGCAAGGTATAAACCGTCGGCCCGCACAGATCGTAAGCCTGGTCGAACGTTGCCGGATTTTCTAAACTCGACGTCAAGGCACGCGCTACATCTTTCACATAGATCGGCTGCAATTTTGCATCGCCGCAGGCCAAAGGCAGAACCGGTAAACGGCGCAACAACGTGGCAAACTGATTCAGAAACGCATCTCCGGGGCCAAAGATAACCGAGGGTCGAAACACGGTTACCGCCAAAGCGGCGGAACGCGCAAATGCTTCGCCTTGCGCTTTGGAGCGTAGGTAAGCACTTTTCGAACGAAGGTCGGCATTGAGCGCGCTCATGTGCAATAGGCGTTTAACACCTTGTTTGAGGCAGGTCTGAGTAATTAGACGCGGTAGTGCGACATGCACTTGTTGAAAACTATCGTGCCGAGCACTTCCTTCGTGCAGGATGCCGGTTAAATTAATGACGGCATCCATGTCCCGCAGCAGGCTCGCCAAAGATGCCGGTTCGTGAACATCGGTTTCCAACACCTCCACATCCGGCAGCACGGTTAGATCTTTCGCGTTTTCAAAACGCCGGGTCGGGACGCGTACCGCATATCCAGCCGTTTGCAGTAAAGACACGATATGGCAACCGACAAATCCACTACCGCCAATGATGCAGACACGGTTTATTTTTGCAATGGTTTTCATGAGTTGATTTTAAATCCGAATGGCGGCCGACAACGTAACTCTGCACGGCTCTTTTCATCACCTCAAAGCGGCCTGAAAATTTAGCGGCGGATCATCTTGTCACAAGGCATGTGCTGCATGCAAGAATTGCTTCGATAACAACCCCCCATCGTCATACCTGTCGCCGTGCATCGATTCGGTCGCCCGAGGTGAAGGTGTTAGGTGTTAGGTGCTATCCGCAACGTTGCGGGCTAAAGCCGCCAGCAAGGTTAATTGAGCGCTAAAAGGTTTGCCGCGTCGTGTCGTATACAATTGGTAATCGCCCGTGGCGGTCATGTCCCAGGCTTGGGTATTATCTTTGAGGTAGGGCGTTAAACCTTCCTTGATAACGCGTCTTTTAAGTGTTCGCTCCAACACCGGAAAAGCCACTTCAATGCGGCGGAACAGATTGCGGCTCATCCAGTCGGCGCTGGAAAGATAAATGTCGTCGGCACCATCGTTGTGAAACCAAAAAATCCGCGTGTGCTCCAAAAAACGACCAATAATCGAGCGCACGCGAATGTGTTCGGAGACTCCCTTAACACCGGGTTTTAGCGCGCAAACACCGCGCACGATGAGGTCGATTTTTACCCCGGCCTGGGAGGCTTCGTACAAAGCTTGTATCACTTGCGGCTCGATCAATGCATTCATTTTAGCCACAATACGCGCCGGACGATTCTGTCGCGCGTTTTCGGTCTCGCGCCGAACCGCCATGAGTAATTGCGTGTGCAACGAAAACGGCGCTTGCCATAAATACGATAGATCACCCGCCTTGCCCAAGCCGGTGAGCTGCAGGAACATATCGTTGACATCGGCGCAGATCCCTTCGTGGCAGGTAAATAAACCAAAGTCGGTATACAGTTTAGTGGTGCGCGAGTGGTAATTGCCGGTGCCCAGATGCACGTAGCGACGTAAGCCGGTGTCTTCGCGCCGCACCACCAGCATCATCTTGGCGTGCGTTTTATAACCAACCACACCATACACTACGTGCGCGCCCGCCTGTTCTAAGCGTTCGGCCCAGTTGATATTCGCTTCTTCGTCGAAACGCGCCAGCAATTCCACCACCACGGTGACTTCCTTACCATGCTGCGCCGCAACAATCAGTGCCGCCATCAGCTCCGAATCGGTGCCGGTACGGTATACCGTTTGCTTGATCGACAATACTTGCGGATCGCGCGCGGCCTGTTGGATAAATTCGATAACTGGAGCAAACGATTGAAACGGATGGTGCAGTAAAATATCTTGGCGGCGAATGACGTTGAAGATATCGTCATTTTTATTCAAGGGGGCGGGTACCCCCGGTGCGAATCCTGTAAATTTAAGATCAGGGCGATCAACCCACAGCGGTACTTGCATCAGCCGTACCAAATTAACCAACCCCTGTACTTGGTACAAGTCGGCCTGACCCAAATCAAATTGGCCAAGCAAAAATGTGGCCATTTCCGGTGAGCAATTATCCGCCACCTCGAGCCGTACGGCGTTCCCGTAATGCCGATGCGACAGTTCGCCTTGTAGGGCCTCGCGCAAGTTTTTTACTTCTTCTTCATCCACGAATAAATCGGAATTACGCGTGACGCGAAATTGATAGCACCCTTTGACATGCATACCGGCAAACAGCTCGCCGACATGCGCATGCAGCACCGAGGACAAAAATACAAAACCATACTCGCTGCCCGCGACTTCGTCCGGCATCTGAATTACCCGCGGTAACACGCGCGGCGCTTGTACAATGGCCGTGCCGGAATTGCGCCCGAAGGCATCTTTGCCTTCGAGTTCGACCGCAAAATTTAAGCTTTTGTTGAGTACGCGCGGAAACGGATGCGCCGGATCCAAACCGATCGGGGTTAAAACCGGCATTAATTCGCGAAAAAAATAATCTTTAACCCATTGGCTTTGCGCCGCATTCCAATGAGTGCGGCGCAAGAAATGAATATCTTGCTGTGCTAACTCCGGCAACACGACTTCGTTCAACAAGGTATATTGGCGTTCCACCAAGGCATGCGCTTGCAGTGCAACCGCCTTGAAAGCTTGGCGTGCAGATAAGCCGTCCGGCCCCGTCATACTGCTGTTGTACTTAATTTGCTCTTTTAAACCTGCCACGCGAATTTCAAAAAATTCATCCAGATTACTGGAGACAATACATAAAAATTTTAATCGCTCCAACACCGGAACAAGCGCATCTTCTGCCTGCGCCAGCACGCGTGCATTGAACGCGAGTTGCGCTAACTCGCGATTTAAAAAAAGCTCTGTGTTATCCAAATACGACATGCCGTGCCATTCGGATTCGCCTTTAAAAGTAGCACGCGATACCATGCCGTCGCGCGCACTCGTTATCTACTCGATACCGATGAAAAAGGCCGCTGCGGGAGCGGCCTCTTCCGGCGAATTATGCCTGCCTAACGGGCATTACTTGCCTTTGCCCACGGGTACGAAACCGGCTGGGGCATCGGCGCCACCGCCGAAGAAATAGCCTTCCATCTGCTCCGCTAAATACTTGCGCGCTTTAATATCGGCTAAATTGAGGCGATTTTCATTCACCAGCATGGTTTGCAGGCCAATCCAACTCTTCCATGCTTCTTTCGAAACTCCTTCAAAAATACGTTTACCCAATTCACCGGGATAGGGTGGAAAATCCAAACCTTCGGCCTCGCGACCGAGCTTAATGCAATGGATGATGCGCGCCATAATTCTGTCCTTCACTGTTGCGGTAAAACCTGCATGATAGCGCAAATAAGGGATTTATAAATCAGCTCCCTTGAGCGCGGGATGCGCTGCGCGCGGCATATCAAGATGATAGCCCTGTACTAGATCGACACCGAAATGCCTTAACATTTGCAAGGTCTCGGCATCTTCAACGAATTCTGCCACGGTTATTTTACGCATGCCGCGCGCCACATCCACAATGGATTTTACAAACACTTGATTATCGTGGTCGTTGGGTAAGTCGCGAATAAACAACCCGTCTATTTTCAGGATGTCCGCCTTCAGATGTTTCAGATAAGCAAACGATGAAAAGCCGGTGCCGAAGTCGTCTAAACAAATGCGACAACCCGTCTGACGCAAGGCTTCAATGAAGCGTTGCGCATCGTGTAAATCCGACACGGCTGAAGTTTCCGTCAACTCCACGAGCAAGCGGTAAGGATCCACGCTTTGGCGACGTAACTCCTCAGCAATAAATTGCGGCAGCATGGGGTCGTCGAACGAACGGCCTGAAATATTCACGGCTAGTGCCGGTAAATCGCTCGATTGGGCTAAAATGCGCACCGTCGCGGCGATCACCCAACGATCAATCTCAAGAATTTTTCCGGTCTTTTCTGCGTGCGGAATAAAATGACCCGGCATGATTAAGCGCTCCGGATCTTTTTCGTCGAACATGCGCACCAGCACTTCAAGGTGTGAAAGTACACCGTCGGATGCGCCGTACACCCCTTGAAAATGCAATTGCAGTAAATTGTGTTCGATGGCATTACCAATGCGCTCGTTCCAGGAAAGGCGCGTCAACATCTCGCGCGAGGCATCGAGATCGGAACGGTAGCTGCGCCAAGCGTTTTTACCGGCTTCCTTGGCTTGGTACATCGCCGCATCGGCGTGTGCAATCAATTCTTCGGCATTGTCCGCATGCGCTGGGTAGAGGGCGATGCCCAAGCTGGTGGTGAGCCGAATATTCTGCCCCTCAAAGCGAAAGGGTATCTGCGAAATAGCGCGCACAATGCGTTCGGCCAGCATTGCGGCTTCCGCCGCTCCGGCTTCCGGCACCAGGAGCGCAAACTCGTCACCCCCTAAGCGGCTTAAAATTTCGTTGCGTCGAATCAAGGTGCTGACTTCACCGGCGACCCGAATCAGCATCGCGTCACCGGCACGGTGGCCGAAAGTGTCGTTCACGTATTTAAATTCGTCTAAATCAAAAAACAGCAATGCGCCCTGTACTTCACGGCGATTCGCATCCACCAGCATGCGCGCCAGTTCTTCTTGAAAACGGTGCCGGTTATAAAGTCCGGTGAGCGAATCACGCTCCGCCAAGTACAGCAATTGTTCGGCTGTTTGTCGTTCGCGTGTTACGTCTTCGTAAATCCATAAGCGCCCAATAACCCGTCCTTCATGATCGCGTACGGGATAAGACAATTGGGTAACGACACGACCATCGGCCATTACAATTTCAAACGACTCGGAGACTTCGTGCGTTTCCAATACAAACATAATATGTTTGGAAAAATGATCGGGGCGCGCCAATACATTGGCCGAATAAGTTAGAACTTCCGGCGTGGAGCGGCCGGTTAAATCGACCTGATCGCGAATCAACCAAATACGCCGGAAAGCCGGATTCACATAAAGTACGCGATTTTCGGCATTTTCAAACAAAATCCCGATGCTCATCGCCGACAACAACGAACTCATGCGCGCCTGCTCTTGATGCGCCTGCTCCAACAACTTTCGCTGAACATCTTCCGACTGCTGCAATCCCTCGATGGCTTCCTGCAGGACGAACTCGGATTGTTTCAGCTCCGAGATGTCGCGCACACTACTGCGATGCCCGAGAAAACGGCCATCCCTATCGTAAATCGGTTGGTACGCGATTGATGCCCAAAAAATAGCACCGTCTTTGCGCGCGATACGGTACTCAACGCCTTCGCGTGTGCCACCGCGCAAAGCATTAATAAAATCACGGTTAGCGCGCTCACGATCTTCGGCAACCACCAATTGCTTGGGGAAATGCTCCATGGCTAGACATTCCTCGACGCTATACCCCGTCAGCCGTTCAACCGAAGAATTCACCCAGAGCAACTTACCCTGCGGGTCAATCCAGTTTTCCCAGTCATAGGTGTAATCCGCGATGGCGTGGAACTTCGCTTCACTTTGCGTTAAATCGCCCATGCGCTGCCGCAGCGCCTGCGACATCTGATTCATGGCCAGCGTCAGCATGCCGATTTCATCCGCGCTCCTAACTGCAAGCCGAATATCAAAATCGCCTTGTGCGATGCGTTGACTCGCCTGTGTCAGCAAAGCCAGACTGCGCGTCAGCCAAATCCCTATGCCGGTTAAAAACAGTAACGTTAAAACCACTTCCGCCACAGCAATCAAAATGCTTTGGTTCGCCAAGCTTCGTTTTGATTTCGATAAATACTCCAGCGAAATGCCGTAGTGCACCTCTCCGTACTTCTGGCGCGCAAAAACAATCGGGGTTTGGGTATTAAAAATCTGACCGGCGCTCGCGTCTACGGCATCGAAATCATGATCCAAGGCGGGTAAAGGGCGACTCAAATCCCAACCGGCGGAGGCAACGATTTTGTCTCGGTTATCCAACAACACCAAATAGG
The DNA here is from genome assembly GCA_043783305.1 of Betaproteobacteria bacterium. GTDB lineage: Bacteria > Pseudomonadota > Gammaproteobacteria > Burkholderiales > Thiobacteraceae > RBG-16-58-11. The sequence continues at coordinate 17,500 of JAYVZN010000063.1, read as the reverse complement.
TAACACCTTGCTTTGAAATTATTTCATGCAGAATTTCGTTCAGAGTGGCGTAATCCCGCTGCGCCATCGGGCCAACCAAAGCCGCGTTAAACAAGGGCATTAGGTCCTCGTTTTTTAATTTGGCCTGCTCCAGCAACCCGTTATCGATCAGTCGCATACTATTGCCCACCAACAGGCTTAGCATGACCACTTCAACCACCACGCTGGCGAGAATCAGTTTCGCGCGGAGCGAATGAAAAAATTTAAATTTGAACAAAAGGCGAGTCCGAAGGTGAATCGTTGGTCGATTTTCTAAAATTTATAGGCCCAAAACTCCGTCGCAGGCGCATGCTAGCATGCCCTTTGCGGGTTTGCCATTTGCCAGCCCGGCTATTCTGCCACAACCCCAACCGCGCTATTTATTTTATACCGATAATTACGGCTCTCGTAAGACCATCCACCACAGCGCGGCAAGCCAAACCCCACATTCGGGATGATATCGAGCTTGGGCCACCACCCTGTATTCACAGTTTTTTCAGGAATACCTTAGACTTGCGCTGGTAGTTATACAACGCCTGTTTCTGCTTCGGCAGTACTTCAACACCGGCTTCTGCAAAACCGCGCTCCACAAACCAATGCGCCGTTTGGGTCGTTAACACATACAAACGCTTCAATTTTTTCTTGCGCGCAACCGCTTCCATATGCGCCAGCAATGTTGCACCGCGCCCCGCATCCCGATAATCTGCATGCACCGCAAGACAGGCGAGCTCGCCTGATTTTTCCTGCGCGAACGGATACAAAGCCGCGCAACCAATGGCGATGCCGTCATGCTCCAATATATAAAAACACTCGATTTCCATTTCCAGCAATTCACGCGAACGCCGCACCAACACGCCTTGCTCTTCCAGCGGTTCGATCAAAGATAAAATACCACCCACGTCTTCGATCGTCGCTTGGCGCATGGCTTCCAGCGGCTCCGGCGCGACCATCGTACCGATACCGCTCATGGTGAATAATTCTTGCAGGATGGCACCATCAACATGGCGCGAAATCAAGTGCGCGCGTGTCACGCCGCTCTGGCAGGCCAGTACGGCGCAGGGCAGAAAAAACGCGACATCGGGTTCTAAAGCACGCGCCGCTTTCACTAGCTTGGCGGCTTGCTGCGTACTTAAGTCTTTAATCAAACGCCCATTGGCATCCGTTACTCCGGGCGCATCCATCAGGAAAATTAATTTTTCGGCTTTCAGTGCAATCGCGGCATGTGTCGCGACATCTTCCACCGTGAGATTAAAGACTTCACCCGTGGGCGAGTAGCCAATGGGCGACAACAACACGATTTCGTTTTGATCCAAGCGGCGCTGAATCGCCACCGCATCAATTTTACGCACGGCCCCTGTATGTTGAAGATCCACTCCGTTACGCACACCGAGCGGCTTGGCCGTTACAAAATTGCCGCTGGCGACGCGAATATCCGCGCCCGCCATCGGCGAATTCGGCAACCCCATCGACAATAACGCCTCGATTTCGACGCGCACCGAACCCGCCGCTTCTTTGACGCAAGCCAACGCGTCTTTATCGGTGACGCGCAAACCGTCGACATATTGCACCGTCGCGCCACGTTCTTTTAATTCCGCTTCAATTTGCGGGCGCGCACCATGCACCAGAATAACCCGCACATCGAGTGCATTCAGGAGATTAACGTCATGCGCTAAGGCAACAAACTCACCCTCGCTCACCACCTCGCCGCCGAACGCAATCACAAAGGTACGCCCACCGAATGCATGAATATACGGCGCAGCCGCACGAAACCAGGTTACGAAATGCTGTGTTTTAAATTTTGTGTTTTGAATGGCCATGGGAGTCGTCTCGGCTTTCAGGGAAGAGCGCATTCTGCCATTAAAATTTAAAACTTAGAACTGAAAGCCGTGCCCTTACTTAAAAAGAATATTTGCATCTTGTTCTTGATACGAGGTTAAGCCTCGTCGTCCTTGGTCACGTGCGTCCACGCTGGAAACACAAAAAAATTCACGCCCCTCTGGAATAGGCCGCGCTGGCCACACCGCTCGGCCAACCCCGCTTTATCGTCAGCACCACATCGTCAAAGGTTTCCGCGCCGTGTCGGCACAGGCACACCCAGTTTTTTCGGTTCTGCGACCACAGATGTCGGGTCTGGCCGTCACCGCTTTCGACCCAGTCATAGAGGAATTGCTCCACGCCCGGCCATAGGGTGCATAGTTCGGCCACGTCTTTTGCCAGGACACTGGCGCACATATCCACACCCGGCAGGATATTTTGGCACAGCACTGGGCCGCCAAGGCTATCGCGGGCGCAAGCGGCGGTGAAGAATAGCGCTTGCGGATTAATCCAATGCTCGGGGCCGAAGGATAGACGCGCCCCTTTTGCCAAGCGGAACTCGCGCTCGCCATCGCTGATCCTGAACTCAGGAAACGTTTCCGGCTTCATATTTTATTCTCCTGGTAGGCGATCAGTCAGTGCCCACGCCACTTCGATCATAACATTTAGGAAAAACAATTCATTCTTCGCCCGTTAACACCACTTTACGCGCGGCCAGCAGATGTCCTTCAGCGAGAAGATCATGACTCTTTGCCCAAGCGATCAAGAGAATCGTGGCTTCCACACGTGATTGCGGGTCGCCTAAAAATCACCCCAACAAGTTTGCAGCGCGGCTAGTGCGGCCAGGGCGGCCGTTTCGGTGCGCAGTACGCGCGGCCCAAGACGCACGGGCATAAAATGGGTTGACTGCAATGCGCCCAGTTCAGGCGCGCTGAATCCGCCTTCCGGCCCCACCGCCAGCAACACTGAGCCCGTGGGTTTTACTAAATGTTGTAATCCCTGTTCGGCGTGCGGTGCCAGTAAAATACGCAAGCTACCCGCTTGCGGTGCTGCGCCCGAATCCAGACCCGCCAGCCAGTCCGTCAAACTCAGCGCTGGGCGCACTTCCGGCACGACGTTACGTCCACATTGCTCGCAAGCCGCTATCACAATATTTTGCCAATGCCGCCAGCGCTTTTCTTTACGCTCTGCGGTCAGCTTGACCACACTACGCTCGGCTTGGATGGGCTGAATCGCCGCAATACCCAACTCAACACTTTTTTGTAAACTGAAGTCCATCCGCTCGCCGCTGGAAATGCCCTGTACTAACGTAACCGAAAGAGGTGATTCGTTGGAAGTCTCTATACTGCGCTCGATCAGGACGGCGACACTTTGCTTTTCGACGCGTAAAATTTTTGCGCTATAAACACGGCCATCCCCATTGAAGAGCGTTACACCCGCTCCCTCGGCCATGCGCAACACCCGTACGGCGTGGTGCGCTGCCTCTTTGGGCAAGTCGACCCGCGCACCCAGCGCGAGGGAGTCGGGAAAATAAAAACGGGGAACGCGCATAAACTTTATTCCAAAACTGACCGCGCAAAATTCGGTTAGTAGGGCTTGGCTAAAGGATAAGAACCCAAATTAATTTTGAGAATATCCATATAAGGATCCAGACTACGCAATTCCTGCTCCGTCGGCGGGCGCAAACCTTGATAGCCTAAATTATCGATAAATTCCCGACCTTCGGGTGTTTGATCGGTGAATTGACGCAAGGCCTGTATGAATACTTCAGCTTCCGCCGCACTCACTTTAGCACTGGCGAGGTACATGACGTTCGGCACCTCGGGGGTCTGCAAAATAATATTCAAACCGGCACGCTGCATCGGTGTCATTTGTATAAAGGCCGTTAGTGAAACCACGGCCGCATCGACGGCACCGTTTTGCAACGACACTACGGCTGAATTATGTGTCGGCAGCGATTGGATTGTCACGTCCTTGCCAGGAATCAAGCCCTTGTGCTTGAGCAGTTCCAGGCCCAGTACGCTGACGATGGACAAGCTATCCGGTGTCGCCAGCAGCTTACCGCGTAAATCTTCGATACGCCGTATATCGCTGTTTTTTCGAGCCAGGAACGCGCCCGCCAGATTACGCTCGGCGCGCAACAACGGACGGTAACCGGCTTCCAATTGCGCTAAGCGTGCGAAATGCGGTGCCGTAACCACGTACATGTAACGACCCTCCTGAGTGCGCTCGACGAAGGTGCGGATATCCGGCGCGGTCACTAGATTTACCGGGCGTTGTAGTTGTCGTTCAAGATATTCCTGCAAAGGCTGGTAAGCCCTTAACAAGGCACGTGTGCTGAGATAAGGGAAAATACCGATTTCTAATGGTGGGAGGGGAACTGGTTTGGCTCCGACAGCCGTCGAAAACGCGGTTAGTAAAATTATTATTTTAAAAAATTTGCGCATTTTGCTGCACTCTCCCCAGCTCTAAAATTAGGCGGATACTTGTCCTGCGCAAAGGCCGCACACTAACACGACCCCGTAGAACTTTTAGATATCTACGGATGCGAACCGAGCGTTTGCCGATGCGCTAAACTCGTTTTTGCCTTGAAACTGAAACACCCAGCGCAATATTTTTATTGTGCCGGGCTTAGATCTTCCGCATCACCAACCCGTCGGCCCAATACATAGCGAATATGTGAAGGGCTATTCAATTCGGCTTTTTCCACCCAGGCTAAATGCAAATTTCCGCGCTCATCCAAGACGATGGAAGGATCGGACTGTACTCCGGGCCCGGACGCGCCCGGCACGGCCAAATTATCGCTCCAGCCGCCAGCATTGCGCCAAGCCAGCCAAATATCCGGCGTACCATCACGGTCATCATCCCAAACAATAGCGATTCGACCTTGATGATCGGCACCGATAGCGGGATGCCATTGCGCGATTTCGTTGCCGAAATCATCTTGGGCTTTCTCGTTGGCACCGAAGGCGTGCGCTGCGCCGGGCATGCGGGCCATATATACATCGTATCCCGAGAGAAAATTACGTTTATCCGCCCACACGGCTGCTACGCCATCGTCGCCGTAGCGACTGAGCGCGACACGCATCACGCCGGTGCCACGACCGAAGCCATTCATCTGCCCGAGCCAAATGGCATCGTTGATTTGCTGCGGCGGCGTGAAGTCTGCGCCGCCATTTTTCGACGTGCTGGATAAGATACGAGTATGACCGGCGCGCCGGTCTTCCCACGCAACCACCAATTTTTGGGTATTCAGCACGGCGATGCTGGGGTAGGATTGATCGCCGTCGATCCCGGATTCAATCGAGTGCGCACCGCCTGCTTTGAGCGTACCTCGAGCCCGAATGAGGTGCGCGACTTTTACCTGCCAAAATTGTTTTTGTTTCTCGGACCAGACAGCAAAAAAACCATTCGGTTGCGCGTATCCCAAGCTCACTTGCGCGGCGGCATTCGTTCCCAGCGTAATTGGGTTACCCAGTCCATCCGCCGCTAAGAGACGCGCCCGAATCCGCCCGCCTTCCTCCCAGGCCAACGCGAAACGCCCTTTATCCAAACTGATAATAGCGGGTTCAAAGGCTTCGACAGCGCCGCTCACGCGCATTTCGTTTGCGAACACAGCTTTATCAGGCGCTTTCAGCGCGACATAACAACGCGATACACCATCGCGGTTGTCTTCCCAGGTCACGGCAACCCACCCCGCAGACACCGCGATGCTCTTACGACCCGCCGATTCCAGGTGGGAAAACGTCTGTAACGCGGGGCCATGACTAACCGAAATGGGCGCATCGAATACCCAGGGTGCTGCGATGGCGGACGAACCGAGTAACGCAAAGGCCAACGCGAAAAATTCGCGCATTAAGACTTTCCAGCCAGAAACTGCATCAGTGTTTGGGTTTTGTAGAAGCCGCCGCTCATAAAGCGGTCAAAGTCCAGGAAATTCTGCGTAGTCTGTATCCCGGGAATGCGCGCAATCTCTTTCCCGTCCGGTTCCATAAACATAAAGAGCGGTGTCGTAAACGCTTTGTAACGCACTCCGAGCGCGGCCTCGGTAATGCGTTCGCCGCTGGGCAGTTGCAGCCGCTTACCGCTCTCGCTATCGACGTAAACCAGAACATAGTTCTGGGTATATAGCTTTCGCAGCGCGGGATCAGAGAATGCCTGTTTATTGGTCATATCGCACCAACCGCAACCGAAACGACCAAAGTACAGGAAGATGGGTCGGTTTTGCGCTCGGGCCAAGCGCAAGCCCTGATCAAAAGATACAAATGGATAGTCTTTCGGCGGCTCGGCAAACGCTGCGCACGTCACCAACAACAACAAGCCCAAACCACAAAGAAACCTTCTTATCATGACCCGCTCCCATTCATATGAAGATAACGCAATCTACTACATTTTCCCTTCGTTTTCCATTTACGCCCCACCGTATCAAGCCTGCATGATCGCGATGCGATGGGTGCCCGCGCCTTAATAGTTGGCGGGACTTCGTCCGGCGATATAAACTTCTCATCTCATTCACCCTGTTGTAATTTTAGATTGGATTGAATAAATCGATGGTCAGCCTACAAACTCCTCTCTGTAATTTTGGATGGAAAGCCCCTGATTTTAATTTACTGGGTGTCGATCACAAACGCTATCGCTTGCAGGAACTCGCTGGACCACAAGGCCTGCTGGTGATGTTTATTTGCAACCATTGCCCCTACGTGAAAGCCGTGCGTAGCCGCATCGTGCGCGATGCCGACGATCTCTTGCCGCATGGAATTCGCTGCGTCGCCATTAATGCCAACGATGCAACGCAATATCCGGAAGACAATTTTGAACACATGCAAATTATTGCCCGTGAGTGGTCGTTGCCCTTTCCCTATTTGCACGATGTCGACCAGTCGGTTGCCAAAGCCTATGGTGCTGTCTGCACTCCGGATTTTTTTGGCTTTAATAAAGACCTTGAATTACAGTACCGCGGACGTCTTGATGCATCCCGCCAAGAAGCCGCCGCCGATGCCAGCCGCGACCTGTACCAAGCCATGCTGCAAATTGCGCAGACCGGGCAAGGCCCGAAAGATCAGATACCCGGCATAGGATGTTCGATTAAATGGAAGGAGGAGCATTCAGTCTCCTGAATCTTAACCATCGTGCTCAATGATCTTCTCGAAATCGTCAAAGTCGTTGCCCAACGCGAAATTGTGCCGCGCTACCTAAAAGTCGCACACGAACGCAAAGTGGACGGCAGCATCATCACCGCAGCGGATACCGCCACCCAACAAGCGCTGACCGAGGGTTTGTACGCCTTGAATCAATGCCCGGTGCTGGGCGAAGAAATGACACCCGAAGCGCAACAAGCCTTATGGAAGCATTGCGATAGTGGATTATGGGTGCTGGATCCGGTCGACGGCACATCCAATTTTGCCAACGGCCTTCCCTATTTTGCGGTATCGGTCGGCTTCTACCAGGGGGGGCGTCCAAGTTTGGGCGTGGTGTACGCTCCTGAAAGCAATGAATTATTTTGGGCCGAGCGTGGCCGCGGTGCCTTTCTCAATGGGGAAAGCCTGCCGATCAAATCGCGCTCGCCCAGCCACTTAAAACAAGCGATGGCGGGAGTGGACTTGAAGCGGCTGAAACCCACCCTTGCGGCGGCTTTAGCCGCCCGCCCGCCGTATACTTCGCAGCGCAATTTCGGCTCTAGCGCCTTGGATTGGTGTTATGTCGCCGCCGGTCGACTCGATATTTACATCCACGGCGGACAAAAATTATGGGACTACGCCGCCGGTGCGCTTATCTTAGAAGAAGCCGGTGGGTCTCTCTGCACGTTGGATCATGATGATTTTTGGGCCACCAATCCTTGGCAGCGCTCGGTTATCTGCGCCACGGATCACGCTATTTTTCAGCAATGGCGTGATTGGGTGCGGGAAAACCAATAATACCCGTCCCATCCATTTTCTTTTACAAGCCATTGAAACATCTTATCAATTCTCCTATTGCCAAGAATTCACGATCTAGGGGATAATTTTAGCTTTCGCTAAATCTCGCTCCAAGCTGACCAAACCTGCGGATGAACCTAAAAAATAGTGGGCGAGCAAGCTGGAACCGGCTGTAGAAACCCCGAAGTTCCTCAAGCAATACAGCATTCAACCCGGTGGTGCCGACCCGCACCAAGGGAAAGTATTTCGCAATAGATATTTAATTAAGGAGCTTTATTTATGGCAACTCGTGCTGAATTATGCAATGCAATCCGTATGTTGGCTGTTGATGCAGTACAGAAGGCAAATTCCGGCCACCCCGGCGCGCCGATGGGCATGGCGGAAATTGCTGAAGTACTTTGGAATCACAGCTTACGCCACAATCCGGCCAACCCCCATTGGCCCGACCGCGACCGTTTCGTGTTTTCCAATGGGCATGGTTCGATGTTGCTGTATGCCTTGCTGCATTTGACCGGCTACGACTTACCGATGGACGAACTGAAAAAATTTCGCCAACTGCACTCCAAGACCCCAGGACACCCCGAATACGGCTACGCTCCCGGCATTGAAACCACGACCGGCCCGCTGGGCCAGGGCATCACCAACGCCGTTGGTATGGCGATGGCGGAAAAATTACTGGCCGCCGAATTCAATAAACCCAACCACGAAATCGTCAATCACCACACCTATGTGTTCTTAGGCGACGGTTGCATGATGGAAGGCATTTCGCACGAAGCTTGCGCGCTCGCCGGTACTTGGGGCTTGGGCAAACTAATCGCCTTCTACGACGACAACGGCATCTCTATTGACGGCCACGTCGAAGGCTGGTTCACGGACGACACCGGTATGCGTTTCGAAGCCTATCATTGGCATGTCATTCGCAATGTCGATGGTCATAGCTCGGAAGCGGTAGAGAAAGCGCTGCAGGAAGCCAAAGCGGTCACCGATAAACCAACCTTGATTATCTGCAAAACGATCATCGGCAAAGGTTCGCCGAACAAGGAAGGTACGCACGACGTACATGGTGCAGCACTTGGTGCCGCCGAAGTGGAAGCCACGCGCAAAAACCTGGGTTGGAAATACGGCCCCTTCGAGATTCCAAAAGACATTTACGAAGGCTGGGATTGCCGCATCAAGGGGCAAGGCCTGGAAACATTGTGGAACAACAAGTTCACCGAATATAAGGCTGCCTTCCCCGCAGAAGCCGCTGAGTTTGAACGCCGCACCAAAGGCGAATTACCGGCTAATTGGGATGACTTCGTTGCCAAGGCCGTAGCGGCTATCAACGAAAAAGGTGAAACCGTTGCTACGCGCAAGGCCTCACAAATCGCGATCAACGCCTTGGCCCCGGCGCTACCGGAATTTCTCGGCGGCTCCGCCGACTTAACCGGCTCCAACCTGACTGACTGGTCCGGCTGCCACCGCATTAAGGGCGACAGCTTAGGTAACTACATCAGCTACGGTGTGCGCGAATTCGGTATGTCGGCCATCATGAACGGCATGGCCTTGCACGGTGGGTTGATCCCGTTCGGCGGCACCTTCTTGATGTTCTCCGAATATGCGCGCAATGCGTTGCGCATGGCCGCACTCATGAAAATTCGCGTTATTTGGGTGTTCACCCACGATTCGATCGGCCTGGGCGAAGATGGCCCGACGCATCAGCCGGTAGAACAAACCGCGAGCTTGCGCCTAATGCCGAATATGGATGTCTGGCGCCCCTGCGACACGACCGAAACCTTGGTCGGCTGGGCCTGCAGCGTCGAGCGTAAAAACGGCCCGAGCAGTCATATTCTGAGCCGACTGGGCATTCCGTTCCAGCCGCGCAATGCACAACAAATTGCCGACATCCGTCGTGGCGGCTATGTGTTGTCCGATGCGGCCAACGCGCAGGTTACGCTGATTGCCACTGGCTCTGAAGTAGGCTTGGCGATGGATTCGCAAAAAGCACTTCAAGCACTCGGTATCGCGGCACGCGTAGTGTCCATGCCGTGCACCAACGTGTTCGACCGTCAAGACGAAGCCTACAAAGCCAGCGTGCTGCCCAAAGGCATGAAGCGCGTGGCAATTGAAGCCGGTGTCACCGACTACTGGCGTAAATACGTCGGCTTGGAAGGCGGCGTGGTGGGTATCAATACCTTCGGCGAATCCGCACCCGCGCCCGACTTGTTTAAACACTTCGGCTTTACCGTTGAAAATGTGGTGAACACGGTTAAAAGCGTTTTGTAAAACCTCTTCACCACGGGGGCACAGAGTTCATTAGGGTACGCCATGAATGGTTTTGCTGCGTGAACTTGGTGTGCTCCGTGGGTAAAAATTTTGTTTTCAACTTTTTAAGGAGTAATGGCAATGGCAATTCAAGTTGGTATTAATGGATTTGGTCGTATTGGCCGTATGGTCTTCCGCGCCGTCGCAAAAGACTTTAAAGACATCGAGATCGTCGCCATCAACGACCTGCTCGACCCTGAGTACCTAGCTTACATGTTGAGGTACGATTCCGTACATGGCCGCTTCAATGGCGACATCGCAGTGGATGGCGGCAATATGATCGTCAACGGCAAAAAAATTCGTCTGACGGCGGAGCGCGACCCTGCCAATCTGAAGTGGAACGAAGCGGGAGCGGACATCGTGATCGATGCGACCGGTTTCTTCCTAACCAAAGAATCCTGCCAGGCGCACATCAAAGCCGGTGCTAAGAAAGTGGTGCAATCCGCCCCGTCCAAGGACGACACACCGATGTTCGTGTACGGTGTCAACCACAACACCTATGCCGGTGAAGACATCGTATCCGCCGCTTCCTGCACCACCAACTGCTTAGCTCCCGTGGCCAAAGTGTTGAACGATAAATTCGGCATCAAACGCGGCTTGATGACCACCGTGCACGCCGCCACCGCTACGCAAAAAACCGTGGACGGACCTTCCAGTAAAGACTGGCGCGGCGGTCGCGGTATTTTGGAAAATATCATTCCATCTTCCACCGGTGCGGCCAAAGCAGTGGGTGTGGTATTACCGGCCTTGAAAGGCAAGCTCACCGGAATGGCGTTCCGCGTCCCCACCTCCGACGTATCCGTGGTGGATCTGACGGTGGAATTGAACAAAGAAGCTTCTTACGACGACATCTGTAAAGCCATGAAGGCCGCCTCTGAAGGTGAAATGAAGGGTGTTTTGGGTTACACCACGGAGAAGGTTGTTTCCACCGACTTCGTGGGCAACACCGCACCGTCCACCTTCGATGCGGAAGCCGGTATCGCCTTGGACAGCACCTTTGTTAAAGTCGTGTCCTGGTACGATAACGAATATGGTTACACCTGCAACATGCTGCGCTTGGTGCAGCACGTCGCGAAGTAAGACGAAGGAAGGGATGGGCGCGCAAGCCCCATCCCTTCTGCATTGACCCCTCACCTTCGTGTGAGGTGTCAGCCATAGATACTGCTTTATGGCTGACACCTTATTTAAATCAGGAGCGCTACATGTCCGTAATTAAACTCGTCGACCTCGATCTTAAAGGCAAACGCGTCTTCATTCGCGCCGATCTCAACGTGCCGGTTAAAGACGGCAAGGTCACTTCGGATGCGCGCATTACCGCCTCTATGACCAGCATCAACCACTGCCTGAAGCAAGGCGCCAAAGTCATGGTGACTTCACACCTAGGGCGCCCGGAAGAAGGCGTGTGGTCGGCAGAGAATTCATTACAACCCGTCGCGGACAATATCGCCGCACGTGTCGGCAAACCGATTCGTTTAATTAAAGATTGGGTCGAAGGTGGTTTCGATGTGGCTGATGGCGAATTGGTAGTGCTGGAAAACTGCCGCATCAACAAAGGCGAAAAGAAAAACGTCGACGAGACCGCGCAAAAATACGCCAAGCTGTGCGATGTCTTTGTGATGGATGCTTTCGGCACCGCACACCGCGCCCAGGCTTCCACCCACGGCATTGCCAAATATGCCCCCGTGGCCTGCGCTGGCATTTTGCTCACCGAAGAACTCGATGCTTTGACCAAAGCGTTGCTGAGCCCGGCGCGACCGATGATCGCTATCGTCGGCGGCTCCAAAGTATCGACCAAGCTCACCGTACTGGAAGCGCTGTCGGAAAAAGTCGATCAAATGGTGGTTGGCGGCGGTATCGCCAATACTTTCCTCAAAGCCACCGGCAAGAATGTCGGTAAATCTTTATGCGAAGACGATTTAGTGCCAACCGCACAAATGCTGATGAAAAAAATGTCCCAGCGTAACGCCTCGATTCCCATCGCCGTAGACGTGGTTTGCGGCAAAAAATTCGGTGCCGACGAACCTGCTGTCTTGAAAGATGCCGACGCTGTTGCCGACGACGACATGATTTTCGACATTGGCCCGAAAAGCGCACAGGAACTGGTCGACATCATCATGCAAGCGGGCACCGTGGTGTGGAACGGTCCCGTGGGAGTTTTCGAGTTTGATCAGTTCGGCGCCGGCACCAAAGCCGTTGCGATGGCCATCGCCAACACCAAAGCCTTTACCTTAGCCGGTGGTGGTGACACCATTGCCGCAATTCAGAAATACGATATCTATGACAAAGTGTCTTACATTTCGACTGCCGGTGGTGCCTTCTTGGAATTTCTCGAAGGCAAGACCTTGCCTGCGGTAGCGATTTTGGAGGAACGGGCCAAGGGGTAAGTGGGAAGCGGTTGAGCAGAAAATACTCGCCGCGCCGCCATTCATCATCTACCGTTTACGGCTCACTGCTCACTACTCACCGGAAAAATATGCCACGTAGAACAAAAATTGTCGCAACCCTCGGCCCCGCTTCGGATGACTCGAAAATCCTGGATCAAATGATTGCCGCCGGCCTCGATGTCGTACGTTTGAATTTTTCGCACGGCACCGCGGAAGATCATATCCGTCGCGCCGAGATGACGCGCTCCTTAGCGCGCGCGCGCGGCAAAACAGTCGGCGTGCTCGCGGATCTGCAGGGCCCGAAAATTCGTATTGGCCAATTTGAAAACAAAAAAATTCAACTCGAACATGATGCCCGTTTCATCCTGGATGCCAATTGCAAACTCGGCAATCAAGAACGCGTCGGGCTCGACTATAAAGAACTACCCAACGATGTCGCGCGCGGCGCCACCCTGCTGCTGGACGATGGCCGCATTACGATGTGGGTGGAAGAAGTCAAGGGCGCGGAAATTATCTGCAAAGTACTGCAAGGCGGCACGCTGTCCGACAATAAAGGCATTAATCGCTTAGGCGGCGGCTTATCCGCACCGGCCCTCACCGAAAAAGATATCGAAGATATTAAAACTGCCGCTACCTTCAAAGCCGATTACGTTGCCGTCTCTTTCCCGCGCTGCGGCGCCGACATGGAAACCGCGCGCACCTTACTCCGTGCTGCGGGCGGCACCGGTTTACTAGTGGCAAAAATTGAACGTGCCGAAGCCATCACCGCCCTTGAGGAGATTATCGACGCCTCCGATGCCATCATGGTGGCGCGCGGCGACTTGGGCGTGGAAGTTGGCGATGCCGCCGTACCCGGCTTGCAGAAAAAGATGATTCGCCTAGCGCGCCAAAAAAACAAACTCGCCATCATTGCTACGCAAATGATGGAATCCATGATCAGCAGCCCGATCCCGACGCGCGCCGAAGTCTCCGACGTGGCAAACGGCGTACTCGACGGCACCGATGCCGTGATGTTGTCGGCGGAAACCGCCGCTGGCCAATATCCGATTGAAACCATCGCCGCCATGGATCGCATTTGTACCGAGGCGGAGAAGGAAGCGGACATTACTTTCATGAGCCAGTATTCGGTGCAGAAAGAATTCACGCGCGCCGACGAAGCCGTTGCCATGTCGGCCATGTTCACCGCCGTACACATCGATATTAAGGCGATTGCCGCCTTAACCCAGTCCGGTTCCACCACGCTGTGGATGTCGCGTATGAATACCGATGTCCCGATCTACGCCTTGACACCGGAAGTCGAAACCCGTAGAAAGTTGACCCTATTTCGCGGTGTCTATCCGGTTAATTTTAAGTCCAAAACTTCGGATCGAGAGCTGCTCCTGATTGAAGCGGAAGACGAATTACGCCGCCGCGGTGCCGTGCGCGACGGTGATTTGATCCTACTGACTTTTGGTGAAGCTATTGGTAAGACCGGCGGCACTAATACCATGAAGATTGTAAGGGTAGGGGATCATAAGAAATAATGTGGCTTTGGGCGGCTGATTGCCGCCTGGTAGCTTGAATAACTTGTTGAGTTTTTATTTAAGGAGAGTGTCATGGCTTTAATTTCCCTGCGTCAATTGCTCGATCACGCCGCCGAAAACGGCTACGGTTTACCCGCGTTCAACGTCAACAACATGGAGCAGGTTCAAGCCATCATGCAGGCCGCCGCCGCCGTCGACAGCCCGGTGATTCTGCAAGGCTCCGCCGGTGCGCGTTCCTATGCCGGCGAACCTTTCTTGCGCCATTTGATTCTGGCCGCGATTGAAATGTACCCGCAAATTCCGGTGTGTATGCACCAAGATCACGGTGCATCGCCCAGCATCTGCTTCCGCTCCATTCAATCCGGATTCAGCTCGGTGATGATGGACGGTTCCTTGATGACCGATGCCAAAACCCCCTCTAGCTACGAATACAACGTTGCAACCACCGCCAAAGTGGCCGAACTGGCGCACGCCTGCGGCGTGTCCGTCGAAGGCGAATTGGGTTGCTTGGGTTCCTTGGAATCCGGCATGGCGGGCGAAGAAGACGGCCACGGTGCCGAAGGCAAACTGACCCATGATCAGATGCTGACCGACCCGGATGAAGCGGCCGACTTTGTCACCAAAACCAAAGTAGATGCGCTGGCGATCGCCATCGGCACTTCGCACGGTGCTTACAAATTCACGCAAAAGCCCACCGGTAAAGTACTGCGTATCGACCGCGTAAAAGAAATCCATGCCCGCATTCCCAGCGTACACTTAGTGATGCACGGTTCGTCTTCAGTACCGGAAGATTGGCTCGCCATCATCAACAGCTTCGGCGGCGACATGGGTCAGACCTACGGCGTGCCCGTTTCCGAAATCGTTGAAGGCATCAAGAACGGCGTGCGCAAAGTCAACATCGACACCGACCTGCGCATGGCTTCCACCGGTGCGATTCGCAAACACTTGGCGGAAAACAAGTCCAACTTCGACCCACGCAAATTCCTCAAAGAAGCCACTAAGGGCATGAGTGATATTTGTAAAAACCGTTACGAATCTTTCGGCGCGGCCGGTCAAGCCAGTAAAATCAAGAAAGTGTTTAACTTGGAAGAAATGCAAAAGCGTTACGACAAGGGCGAGCTCGACCCCCAAGTTAAATAAGCATCACGCAAAGTTGTAAACTTAAGGGTGGCCAGGTGCCACCCTTATTTTTGGGTCACCTTATCGCATGTTGAAGCGATGTATCGTCATCCCTGTATTCAATGTGCTCGTCTGGAGTCTCTATGCGCTCTACACCACTCGCCCTCCTAGGTATCGTGCTTGCACTGCAAGGCTGCTCGCAATACTTGCCACCGCTCACCGGGCCGACCGCCCAATTGCGCTTCTTTACCCTGCCCGGCAATAAAACGGAAATACACACTTTGGAGGAAGCACGCTGCGACAGTACGCCCGACGCAAGCATTGCTGTTCTCGGCGAAACCCTGCACAACGCCACGGGTCAAGGCCGTAGCCTTGGGATGCCGCTGGGCGAGGCTATCCCAAAAGCCAACAGCAGCGAGATCGCCATTCGTAGTGGCCAGGCCTTTGCGGCGCAAATGAAAGCTGTCGCGGCACCAGGGCCGCGAGGGACGGATTGGTCCTACAAGCAATGCCGCAAACGCTTCGTGCTCAAGCCCAAAGAAGGTGTAAATTACGAAGCACAGCTTGAGCAATACGATGGCGGGTGCACCCTAAACGTGTTTCGTCTCAGTCATGAAGCAGGTACTTACATCCGCCGTTTAGTTGGTACCGAAGTGACGCGCTGCCGCTAAACGACCGGCTTGCCCTATAATCCTAGAAACGCTCGTTGACCGCGCCTAGAATTACACCCATGACCCATAACACCCATATCATTCGCTTTCTGAGAGAGCATATTCCCAGCTTCGCGTGCATCCCCGGCTGCCACGACTGTTGCGGGCCCGTGACCACTTCCAGCGAAGAAATGTCCCGGCTGCCGTTCAAAAGTGCTGCCGAGCATGCTGAATCCTTAAGCAATCTCAGTTGCCCTCATCTGGGTGCACAAGGCTGCCAGGTTTACGCCGAGCGCCCATTGATCTGCCGCTTATTCGGAACCACACCAAAACTCGCCTGTCCGAACGGCCAGCAACCCGAAGCCATGATCGATCCGCGCATCGAGCAGCAGATCCATCAATTTTTAAAACAGACGCGCCAGGTATTAGTTTGATCTTGATCGGCTCCCAGCCTTTTTTAAACGCAATATTACTGTGAGCACACGCCCCATGATTAGTTGGACCGAAGCAGACGAGACGCACACGGCCCGCTGGCGCTCAGAGCGCGCAGCCACGCCCCCTAAGCGCGTCGTCATCACCGATGACCAGATAACCGCCGATAACGCTTTTCGCCTCGCCAGTGAAGGCACCGCCATGCTGTGGCGCGGTGATTTTCAAAACGCGCGCCAGTTACTGCAAGCGATGGCGCGTCGTGTTGACCGCAAGCCGCATAAACCGGCACCCACCCCTGCCGATGTTTTTAATTACCATCGCCAGGCGCAGTCGCAACGTGCGCGTACTTTATCCATGCTGCTGATTCCACTAGAGAGCGATTTCAGCATCCCCTTGCGCCGCGCACCGGACATACAGCAAGCCTGCCACGAAGCCTATGGCGAGGGTGGTGAGATGTCGGTCACTTCGCTACGCGAATTGCTGGGCATCGTCGGCGCGCACGAATGGCGCAAAAAAGGCGTGGAAATTCCAGCCTTGAAGGCGCGCATCCATCCGCATTACGGCGTGTATTCACCCGTGCGCGGCGAATACATCGAGCTGGTCGCAAAAGCACCGCTGCCCACTAAAACCCTGGCCTTTGATATCGGCACCGGCACCGGCGTGCTCGCTGCTGTGCTGGCGCAGCGCGGCGTTGCGCGCATCGTCGCCACCGAGCAAGACCCGCGCGCACTCGCTTGCGCCCAAGAAAATATCACACGTTTAGGTTTAAGCGAGCGTGTGGAGCTGGTACCGGCGGATCTCTTTCCGGAAGGTCAAGCGCCTTTAATCGTTTGCAACCCACCGTGGATTCCAGCACGCCCCAGCGCGCCGATTGAACATGCGATTTACGATCCGGAGAGCCGCATGCTGCTCGGCTTTCTCAACGGCTTAGTCGCGCACCTGACTCCCAAAGGCGAAGGCTGGTTGATCTTGTCCGATCTTGCCGAACACTTAGGCCTGCGCACTCGCGAGACCCTACTGGCCGCGATCAGCAACGCTGGCTTGCAAGTCATCGAGCACATCGATATTCGCCCGCATCACCCGCGTGTCGCCGACGCGACCGACCCGCTGCATGCGGCACGTGCCGCCGAAGTCACTTCCCTGTGGCGACTCAAAGCGTCTTATTAAGACATTCGTAAGTAAAGCCTCATATAATACGTTGCATGAAATACAAAAAAACAATTGACGCAAGAAGCTACTCACACCAAACACTGGAAGAAATCCGCATCAGTGCGGTTCGTCGGGTAGAGGCCGGTGAAAGTCCTGAGGCTGTAGTGGCAGGGCTGGGGATGAATCGCCGC
>JAYVZN010000062.1:0-12231 GCA_043783305.1 Betaproteobacteria bacterium | reverse complement strand
GCGCCAAATCCAAGAGTTGATCGGAAGTGTTCAACGCTTGCTGCGCTTGCTGTTGCTGGTACTCCAACGCGAGCCGAATGCGCGCGTATTCGCTTTGTGCGCTGGTGAGCGTGGTTTGGGCCGCGGTAATCAGCGGTTGATTGCGCGCTGCCGTGGCAAAAGGAATGCGTAACGAGAGCGCAATCGAGTTGTTGTAGTTGTCTTTCAGATTACTGCGATCACGAAACGCACCCAGTTCAAGTTCAGGTTGATCTCGCCGCGATTCGCTGGCCACACGTACACGTGCTTGCGCCGCAGCGATGGCGAGGCGTGCTTCTTCGAGCGCGGGGTGTTGCTCCGGCAGCGGTTTGATGGGTGCATTTTCAGCACTGTCTGTGGGAAAATCCGGCGTAGCGGCAGGTGCTGTGCCAGTCAGCGCGGCTAACGTTTGCTGCGCTTGCAAGAGTGCGTTGCGGTTTTGCAAGAGCGTGGCCTGGGCGCTACGCCACTCGTTTTGCGCTAGATTCAAATCGGTTTTAGCCAGCTCGCCGGCTTGTACGCGTTTCGCCACATCTTCCGCTAAGCTAAGCGCCGTTTGCGCGCGCTCCGTATCTAGCGCAGTTTGCGTTTGCGCGCGCTTGATCTGCCAGATCGCTTCACGCAGCTCTCCGGCCAGCTTTAAGCGCAGTGCATTGATTGCGGCTTCTAGGGCTGTTTTATCGGCTTGCGCTAGGTTTTGCCGTGCATCGCGCTGGCCCGGCAGCCATAGCGGCAGCGCTAGGCCAGCATAAGATTCACGTTGCCCCGTGTTGCTTTGTAACTGATCCGAACGATGGCTGAGAATGGCCGCAGGCGCACCGGGCAGCAAACTATCCGCCGCCAGACCTTGAGCCGTACTTTCGGCGCGCTTGGCTTGCAGCGTTTGCGCTTGCGGGTTATTGGCCCAGGCGCGATCCAATAATTCGCGCATTGTCGCGGCTTGCGTGGTTTGGGCTAACGCCAAACCAAATATGAAATACAACGTGAAACGCATATGGACCTCGATCTCTAGTGCTAGGCTTAAAAAAGCCGCAAGACGAGGGCGATGCGCGCGCTAATAACTTTAGAACTTGAGGGTGGCGCAACCAGCCGGTCTTGCGGATTCAGACAGGCAGGGCGGCGAGAGGGGGGCGTTGCGGTTGTTCTGGAAAGAACGGGCTGAATGAAGCTTGGCTAGGAAGCGTGTAAAAATGATCGGGTTTGATATTCGCTTGAGTCGTGAATAAGGGCAAGGCCATAGCGCTGCACATATGGCACAGCGAACAGTTATCGCACGGCGTATGGCTGCTGCCGTGATGTTGGTCGTGCCCGGCATGCGCACCTTGATCGTCTTGCGCCTGCAGGTGCATCTGGTGCGACGCGTGTTGATCGTGCTGGTTATGCTGGCAAAACGGCATCGTAGTCGCAGCGTAGCCTTGCAACGGCAGCCACAACATAAGGCAGATTAGTAGGAATTTACACGTTAAATGCTGCATATTCTTTAAGTGTTTATAGCACCGGCTAGCGTTAATACAACCCTTAGGAGTAGGAAATCAAAACTAAGTTCCGAATGGGCTCAATATACCGAGTAGAGAATTGGGTTGTCAAATGTTTGAGGCCGTTAGGCTTGGAATGCGATTTTTAAGCGCGTGTAGGGCGCAATTGTTATTGCGCCGGAAACAAATACCGCACAGAACTTATACAAGTTCTCCGCTTGAACCATCCGGTGTAATGCCATTCGGTTATTACGCCGGATGCGCTTCTGCGATTTTAGGTTTGTAACGTTGACGGGCGATGCAATATATCCGATAATGATAAACGAATAAAAAGAGGGTGCGAAGGCATGATTTTACGTGAGGATATTAAGTTAAGAATCGACAATAAAGTTTATTATTTAATCTCTTGGAGTAGATTTCCGAAAGAGAAAAGATCAGCTTATTTTGGAAGTTCCACAATGGCTTTGAGTGCTTGCGCGAGGAATTGGTCTTGCGTACATACGTTAAGGGATGTTTTGCGCGAAACCAGCCACGGCTATAACGGAAGCATTCCTGATGAACAAGTCATCAAAGACTTCAAGAAAATATTAGACGAACCCATGCCATCGGTGTACATGGTTGAGAAGGAGTTTTTAAAGGTCAAGTGCACGAACCAGCGCGTATTGGATTGGATCAATAGGGCTATTCATTCAGGATCAGATCCTTATTCATACTTAAGTAAGGCGAGGAACGTCGATCATCTTGACGAATTTGATGACAATTTATCCGCCGCAGAACGATATTTTGAAGGCTATGACGGCAACTATAACCAGCATTTAATTGCAGGCTCTGCGGCACTAAAGGGGCTGCGTGAAGTGGAAATTTTTTGGCAGAAGCCTTTTGAAACATTGCTGGGTCGAAATGGTTCTAGCGCGATTGAGTTTGTTACGCGTTGGGGCATGTTGGGCGCATTTGACCGGGAAAACGGAATTACTGCTTCCCAGCGCGTGCAAAGAGGGGTGTAGGCTGATGTGTTTATCGCCGGCGCAACATAAAAATGTTTAAGGTTTTTTCCCCCAACTTTTCGTATGCGTTGCTGTTAT
The DNA here is from genome assembly GCA_043783305.1 of Betaproteobacteria bacterium. GTDB lineage: Bacteria > Pseudomonadota > Gammaproteobacteria > Burkholderiales > Thiobacteraceae > RBG-16-58-11. The sequence goes on along the minus strand of JAYVZN010000062.1, from coordinate 9,656 downwards.
TGCTCGGCGTGCCGTTCATTTTTTTCCTGATTTATCTAGGGGGTGCAGCATGGTCTCTCCATCAAGCTGAAAAAGATGCGAATGAGGCATGTGCAATTGCGGCACCTGGAAAGAGCCTTGATGGCTATATTTCGCAACTCAAAAAAATAACAGATGCTCCTGCAATCATCGACGAAAAGGATGGGCTAAGGATTGTGTCCACTTCCTTTAAGAGTAACGTTGTGATTGCGCGGTATGTCTGTGTCGCCAAAGTGCGCAACAATTATGTAGAGTCAGCAGAAGTTATCTACATTGACTAAATTCAGTGACAGAGTCATTTGGCGTATCCTGGCCTGCGTAGGGCGCGATCGCTATTGTGCCGGGTGTTGATTGCATCACGGAAATTCAAAATATCCTCCACGCGTCCTGCGGTGCAATGCCCTTTGGTTATTGCACCCTACACATCAAGTCGGTGTATCCGGTTGCTTTTCCAGCGATTGCTTGAGCTGCGCACGTCGCGTTTCTATTTCCTCAATCTCTTTCAATGTTTGCACCGGCAGATTTTCCACATTTTGCGGTGTAACCCCGGCGCGTTTTAATTTGGAGCGTTCGATAGCCGCTTGGATCGCGGCCTTTTTGATGTCGGTTTCGCTGTTGCCGACGGCGGGCGTTTTCGAGCCTTGGGTCTTGGCGGCGAGTCGGTCGGCGCGTTCTTTTTTCTCGCGCTCGATGCGCTGCAAACGGAATTCATGGCGTTCGCGTGCCAGATCGGCTTGGTTTTTCTCACGCTCGCGTGCCCGGATTTCGCTTTTGGCAAAGCGATAATATTGCACTAAGGGAATGTGGCTTGGGCACACGTAGTCGCAGCAGCCGCATTCGATACAGTCGAATAAGTTGTATTCTTGCGCTTTGCCGAATTCGCGTCCGTGCGCGAACCAAAACAACTCTTGCGGTTGCAAGCTGACGGGGCAAACTTGTGCGCATTGGGTGCAGCGAATGCACGGTAGCGCGGGCGGTGGCGGCGGAAATAGTTTGAGCGAGCGAGCGATCAGGCAATTGGTTGCTTTGACCACGGGCACCTCGTCCGAGGGCAGGGTGAAGCCCATCATTGGGCCACCCATGATAGTGCCCTGGGTATCTTTGCGCGGTTTCCCGGTGAGCGCGATTAATTCGTTTACCGGCGTGCCGAGCAGCACTTCGTAATTGCGCGGCTGTTCGACATTGCCGGTGACGGTAACGATGCGTGAAATTAGCGGCTCACCGTGATGCACGGCGCGCGCCACGCTGTAGGCGGTTGCGATGTTAAATATTTGTACGCCAATATGTGTGGAGCGTCCGCCGCTGGGCGGCTCTTGGCCCGTTAGAATTTCGGTTAATTGTTTTGCACCGCCGCTGGGGTAGAGCGTGGGCACGACGATCACTTCGAAACGGGTGTCCACACAAGCGGCACGCATGGCGGCGATGGCTTGTGGCTTGTTGTCTTCGATGCCGATCAGCACTTCGTCGGCGTTCATTAGGTGTTGCATGATTTTTGCACCGGCGATGATTTCAGCGGCACGTTCGCGCATCAATAAATCGTCGCAGGTAATCCAGGGTTCGCATTCGGCGCCATTTAGAATCAAGGTGGGAATTTTATTTTGTTTACCGCAATCAAGTTTGACGTGACTGGGAAATACTGCACCCCCTAAACCGGCCAAGCCGAAATCGCGCAGAGCGTGCAGCAGTTCGCGCCGTGGCATGTTTTGATAATCCAACGGGGTACGTGCAACCCACTCTTCTGCGCCGTCGGGGATCATGGTGATGCACAGATCGGGCAAGTTGGAGGGGTGCGGCACGGGCGCTTCACCCAGCGCACGAACGATGCCGGAGGTGGGCGCATGCACGGCGCAAGAAATATCACCATCGGCTTGGCCGATCATTTGCCCTTTTAACACGCGCTCCCCGATATGCACCAGCGGCTGGGCGCGTCGCCCAAGGTGCTGATGCAACGGCACGATCAGTTGCGTCGGCAACGGCGCTAAGGCAATGGCGCGGGAAGTCGACTCGTGCTTATGTTCCGCCGGATGCACGCCGCCGTGCAGGGTATGCAATGGACGTATCATTTGCGCTGTATGGAGTACAGCGGATACTTCCATTTCCAGGTTTCTAAATCTTCTTCGATGACGCGCATGTAAATGCAATCCACGGGACAGGGCGGAATGCACAGCTCGCAGCCGGTACATTCTTTTTCGATGATGGTATGCATGTGTTTGGCCGCGCCTAAGATTGCATCCACCGGACAGGCTTGAATGCACAATGTGCAACCGATGCACAAGTTTTCGTCGATCACGGCAACCGATTTTGGTTTCGATACGCCGTGCTCGGCATTGAGCGGTTTGGGATCCACGCCCAATAATTCAGCCAGTCTTCGGATGCCTTCTTCGCCGCCCGGTGGGCACTGGTTGATGTCCGCTTCACCCTGAGCGATGGCGGTAGCATAGGGCTTGCAGCCGGGAAAACCACATTGTCCGCATTGCGTTTGCGGCAGAATCGCATCGATTTTTTGCACCAGCGGGCTTTCCGCGACTTTGAATTTGATCGCGGCATAGCCCAGCACCAGCCCCAGAAAGAGGGCCAAGCCGATCATAATCAGAAGCGCTACGCTCATGGCTGAATGATTACTTGGCCAATCCGGCAAAGCCCATGAAGGCCACGCTCATCAAACCGGCCGTAATCATGGCAATGGCGGAACCGCGGAAGGCTGCAGGCACGTCCGCACTCTCCAAGCGCTCGCGTAGCCCGGCAAAAATAATCAGCGCCATGGAAAAACCGACCGCACCGCCAAAGCCGATGAGCAGGGCCTCCATTAAATTATGTTGTTCCTGCACGATGATGAGAGGGATGCCGAGCACCGCGCAATTGGTGGTAATCAGCGGCAAATAAATACCCAGTACTTGATACAGCAAAGGAAAATACTTGTGCAAGAACATTTCCGTAAATTGCACGATGGCGGCGATCACCACGATGAACGACAGTGTGCGCAGAAAAATCAAGTCTGGGCCGAGCAGGTATTTGTCGATTAAAAAACTTGCGCCGGAGCCGAGGGTCAACACGAAAGCCGTCGCCAGCGCCATCCCAATCGAGGCTTCGAGGCGCTTGGACACACCCAAGAACGGGCACAAGCCCAGAATGCGCGCAAGCACGATGTTGTTGACGAACACGGTAGCGATTAAAATTAAAAGATAGTTTTGCATTGAGTTTTCGCTGAAATTTTCACTATTATCGGGCTCGCAACTAACCCGCGCAACCTTAAACGGGAATCGGTTATGACGCTGATAAAAGCGTTTCCGACGCGGTAAACGGCAGGCCCAAATCTTCAGCCAAGCCGGCGTGCGTAACTCGGCTGCGGTATAGCTGTAAGCCTTGGCGCAATCCCGCCTGGTTGCGTAGAGCCGCCAGCGGATCGGATGCTAAGATTAATAGGTAGGGCAGGGTCGCATTGGTCAGCGCTTCGGTTGCGGTGCGGGCGCAGGCGGCAGGCATGTTGGTTACACAGTAATGCACCACGCCTTCTGTGATGTAAGTGGGGTCGGTATGCGTCGTGGGGCGCGAGGTTTCGGCTGAGCCGCCTTGGTCGATTGCCACATCGACCAACACGGCACCGCGTTTCATGTTGCGCACCATGTCGTGCGTAATGAGTTTCGCGGCGCGCTTGCCGGGAATATAAATCGAACTCACCAACAAATCGGCCTCACGCGTGAGTGCGGCGATGGCGTGCGCTTCGGAAAAGCGTGTCTTCAAGCGTGGGCCGAATACATCGTCCAGATAACGTAGGCGGTGTAGATTGATATCCATAATAGTGACATCCGCACCCAACCCCATCGCCATGCGTGCTGCTTGCGTACCGACTGCGCCGGCACCGATCACCAACACTTTGCCGGGTGCCACACCCGGCACGCCGCCGAGTAAGATGCCGGCACCGCCGGTCGCCATGTGCAAGCAGGTTGCGCCGACTTGCACGGCGATACGCCCCGCGACTTCGGACATAGGCGTCAGGAGCGGTAGCGCGCCCGAGGCATTGCTAACGGTTTCGTAAGCCAGCGCAGTGATTTGCCGTTCGATCAGCGTTTGGGCAAGGCCGGGCGCGGCGGCTAAATGGAAATAACAAAATAAAATTTGGCTCGGATGCAGTAAAGCCAACTCGGGTGTTACGGGTTCTTTGACTTTCACCACCAGCGGGCAGGCATAGACGGCCTGCGCATCGGACGCTATTTGCGCACCGGTGGCTTGATAATCCGCATCGCTAAATCCGATGGCAGCGCCCGCTTGGGTTTGCACTCGAACCGTGTGCCCGGCGGCGACCAAGGCTTGCACGCCGCCGGGAGTCACCCCGACGCGGTTTTCGTGGTCTTTGATTTCTTTGGGGACACCGATCAACACGTACTTAAATCTCCACTTGCGAGCCAAGCTCAATAACGCGATTGGTCGGAATGCGGAAAAAGCTCATCGCGCTTTCCGCGTTACGCGCCATGGCGATGAATAAGTGCTCGCGCCACGGTGCCATGCCCGGCATGCCCGTCGAAATGATGGTTTCGCGACTTAAGAAAAATGAGGTTTGCATCATGTCGAAGCTAATGCCGGCCTGCTTGCACAACAGCAGCGCCTTAGGAATGTTCGGTGCGTCTTGAAAACCGAAATGTAGATAGATGCGGTAAAAGCCGTGGCCCATATCCTCAATCTGCATGCGTTTATTGGCGAGTACTGCGGGGATATTTTCGGTGAGTACGGTTAAGAATACCACGCGCTCATGCAGCACTTTGTTGTGCGCTAAATTGTGCAATAAGGCATGCGGTACGCCCTCTTTGCTGGCGCTCAGAAAAACTGCGGTGCCGGGTACGCGCGTCGGTGGATGCGCGATCATGCCTTGCACAAAGGGTTCAAGGGCAATCGAGCCGGTTTGTAACCGCAGTAATAAGATTTGACGGCCATGCTTCCAGGTGGACAGCAGCGTGAACACAACCAGGCCAATGAGTAATGGGAACCAGCCTCCGTCGATAATCTTGACCATGTTAGAGGCAAAGAAGGCCAAGTCCACGCTGAGAAAACAGACTAAGCCGCCTATCGCGATCCAGCGATTCCAGCGCCACAGGCTGAGTACGACCACAAAACCAAGAATGGTATTAATAGCCATGGTGCCGGTGACCGCAATACCGTAGGCGGCGGCTAGGCCGCTGGAGGAACCGAAGCCGAGTACCAGGACGACGACACCCAGCAACAGCGCCCAATTGATGAAGGGAATATAAATTTGCCCGATCTCATGCTCCGAGGTATGCACGATTTGCATGCGCGGCAAGTAGCCAAGCTGAATCGCCTGACGTGTCACGGAAAAGGCACCGGTAATGAGAGCTTGCGAGGCGATGATGGAGGCTGCCGTCGCGAGGCCGATCAGCGGAAACAAGGCCCAGCCCGGCGCTTGCAGATAAAACGGATTGGCAATCGCGTCGGGGTGACGGATGAGCAAAGCGCCTTGGCCGAAATAGTTCAACACTAGCGCCGGCATTACAAACCAGAACCACGCCAAGCGGATCGGACGGCGACCAAAATGGCCCATGTCGGCGTAGAGCGCTTCGGCGCCGGTGACGGCCAACACCACGGCACCGAGCACTAAAAAGCCATAGCGACCGTGCGTAGCGAAAAAATTAAAGGCGTAGTAAGGATTCAGTGCATATAAAACTTCCGGTGTCGGCAGGATATTGTGGATGCCGAGTACGGTTAAAGTCAGAAACCAGATAATCATGATCGGGCCGAACCAAATACCGACCTGCCGCGTACCGCGACGTTGAATGACAAACAACAGTAGTAACACAATCAAGGAAATGGGTACCACCATTGGGGCAAGCGAAGGGGTTGCCACTTTCAAACCTTCAACTGCAGACAATACTGAAATGGCGGGTGTGATCATGCCATCGCCGTAGAACAGCGAAGCGCCGAAAATTCCCAGCGCCAGCAGAAACCATCTCTTGCGCGTACCGCTCGGCACAGCGCGCTGCACCAACGCCAGCGAGGCCATGATACCGCCTTCGCCATTATTGTCGGCGCGCATGATGAACACCACATACTTGAGTGACACCACAATCATTAGCGCCCAAAAAATGAGCGATAAAATACCCATGACATTGGCGGCGGTCACCATTAGCGGATGGTGGCCGGTAAAAACTACTTGCAAGGTATACAGCGGGCTAGTGCCGATGTCGCCGAACACGACGCCGACGGCGGCGATTGATAAGCCCAAGACGCCTTGCCGGGGTTGCTCGGGATGGCGGGGTTGGCTCATATTATTTCCATAGGGGCGTTAGGTTTTGGGGGCGCATAAGGCTTGCACGATTTCCGGGACCAAGTCCGGCCCGCGATAAATTAGCCCAGTATAAATCTGCACCAATTGCGCACCGGCATCCATTTTTTCACGCGCATCGCCACCACGGATAATACCGCCGACACCAATAATCGGGAGCGCGCCGTCCAGCGCTTGGTGCAAGGCGCGGATCACGGCGGTGGATTTTTCCTTCACCGGTGCACCGCTCAGGCCGCCGTTTTCTTCCGCATGCGGTAGACCTAAAATGCCTTTGCGGTCGATGGTGGTGTTGGTCGCGATGACTCCGTCAATTTGATGGCGTATTAAGTGCTCGGCGATACTTTGTATTTGTGTCGGTTCTAAATCCGGTGCGATTTTTACAGCAAGAGGCACGTATTTTCCATGTTGGTCAGCGAGTTTTGTTTGCTCTGCTTTTAATTGTGTCAGCAGTGCATCGAGTGCATCCGCGTCTTGCAGCGCGCGCAAATTTTGCGTGTTGGGCGAGGAGATGTTGATCGTGACATAGCTGGCGTGAGGATAGACCTTGCGCCAGCAGATTAGATAATCTTCCGCGGCATTTTCAATTGGTGTATCGAAGTTCTTGCCGATGTTAATACCCAGGATGCCGCGATATTCGGCGCGCTGTACGTTTTCGATTAGTTGATCCACACCTTTATTATTGAAGCCCAAACGATTAATTAAGGCGTTGGCCTCCGGCAATCGAAACATCCGCGGTTTGGGATTGCCCGATTGCGGGCGCGGTGTGGTTGTACCGATTTCGATAAAACCAAAACCCAGTGCCGCGAGACCGTCAATACATTCGCCATTTTTATCTAACCCGGCAGCCAAGCCGACCGGATTCGGGAAAGATAGTCCCATCACCGTGCGCGGCGGACATACCGTTACTTTGGGTGCGGCTAAGGACAGCAAACCGGTGCGCGCCACGCGCGCAAGGCCATGAATGGTCAGATCGTGAGCAGTCTCAGGGTCGAGTGAAAATAGCAAAGGACGGACGAGGCAATAAAGCATGCGCGTATTTTAGCATTTGCCGGGGGTGGCGGCTTTGGCTATGTTACGATGCTTAGAAATATAGGGGAAAAGCATGAAACACGAGCCCGGACACGCCTACGAGTCGGAAATCGATGCCCTCATCCGTAAGATGCGTCAAGAACCTGCGATTGAGGCCGAACGTCAGCGCAATTGGCGCTATTGGTGGCAGGCTAATCCACGGCGACGCGATAGCGCGAATGTCAACGGTGTCGTCAAAACACAGGATATCGAACGCGATATGGCTTATGCCAGCCGCCGTGCGCAGCCGCAGGGCGGTTCCGGCGAATAACGCCGATGACGTACCGTTTTGATTTTTAGACTCTGTTTGCGCTTGGGGCGATTCGAACGCCCGCCGCCAAGTTCACCGTCGTGAGTGTGACATTTAATTCCTTACCTGGATGCGAAGGATTAATCTTGGCGCTGTGCTAAATCTATTTCGCGTTTCCCCTGCGCACTTTTCTTAAAAGTCTTTTGAAAAATTCGGGAGAATGCCGCTTCGGATGGGTAGCCGACTCGGCTCGCGACCTCGGTAATAATCTTCCCATCTGTTAGCAACGACCAGGCCAATTGCATGCGCCACCAGGTCAGGTATTGACCCGGAGTCCAGCCACACACCGTTTTAAAGGTTTCGGCAAACGAGGTGCGCGAGAGCGCAGCTTCTTTCGCCATAGAGTCGAGCGTACGCGTAGTCCGGGCGCTGGTGAATCGCGTTGATCGCCTGCGCTAGACGAGGATGTCCATACACCGCCAGCATACCGATTTCGTTGGGATGATCGGTCAGGTACTGGCGTAGCGCATAGGTAAAAAACAGCTCCGATCATTTATCCAGCAATGCTTTTGACGCAGGGCCGAGCACCATATTTTCGGTAACAATCATTTCCAGCAATGACCTAAGCCAATTGTTGGATGCAACATACCGAATGATAAACAGCGGAGGCAAGGCATCCAGAAGGTAACGACCGTCTTTGTGCTAAAAACGCATCTCACCGCACAACAATCCCGTACCTTCCAAATCTTGCGCTACGCGGAATCAAACCACGCTTGCTCACCGCTCTGTGGCCTCACCGGAACCATGCTGGGGCTGTTCGCGCGGGGATATTCAGCACGCAACTCCCTACCGTTACGATGTAAAAACAAGTGGCCCCTAGCGTGTGTTCGTTGATGCGCCAGTTGCCGCACACTTTGGCATCGGCAGGTGCTGCACCACTATAATCTTGCAGAGCTGTTTTAAGAAAAACAGAATTCACTTTTTTAAAGAGGCGAACATAGGCCCAAAATACAAATGCGGATCAATTTTATGTATGTGACAATACGGCGGTAGTTTATCCCAAGTTTATTTTAAGGAAACTTTTCATGCGCCGTATACTTTTAGCAGTCGCTTTAACCGGTTTGTCTACGCTGATTTACGCCTCCGATTTCAAACTTTCCAGTACGGAAATAAAAGCCGACAGCATGATGCCCAAGAGTTTCGAATTCAATGGTTTCGGCTGCTCCGGCGAGAACAAATCACCCGCACTCAAATGGAGCGGCGCGCCCAAGGACACCAAGAGTTTTGCGGTGACTGTATACGATCCCGATGCGCCTACAGGCTCGGGCTGGTGGCACTGGGTGGTTATTAACATCCCGGCTGACGTGACGGCACTCCCGTCGAATTCCGGTGCACTCAACAGCACAAGCCTACCCAAAGGCGCGGTGCAAGGCCGCAGCGACTATGGCGTGGCGGCGTGGGGCGGTGCCTGTCCGCCGCAGGGCGACAAGCCGCATCGCTATATTTTCACCGTGTACGCGCTCAAGACCGACAAGCTGGATATTCCCGCCGGTGCCGGTGCCGCGTTGACTGGCCGCATGATCCTTGCGAACACGCTGGACAAAGCCAGCTTTACCGCGAAATACGGACGTGCTAAGTAATCCTGCTGCATAGGGTGGGGATAATTTATCTTGCCCTATGCACTTGCCGAAGATGAGCGAGGCCCAATTTTCTGGACAGGCAAGTTGATGTTAATTTAGCGGCTTGTTAGTCGTCTTTGAATACATCGAGGTGTCTTACAATCGCATGCGCCGTTATGCAAAAATCGGCAAATCGAATTTGGTTCATCTGCATCTAGCGTTTCAGGCTGTGGATGGGATGTTAAAATTCACAGATAGCACAGATAAAAAGAAATGGGTTAGATCATTTTCGACCTAACCCATTAATACAACTGGTGCGCCCGGAGCGATTCGAACGCCCGACCCCTTGGTTCGTAGCCAAGTACTCTATCCATCTGAGCTACGGGCGCGAGAGGCGAGATTATAGATA
>JAYVZN010000061.1:0-12480 GCA_043783305.1 Betaproteobacteria bacterium | reverse complement strand
GCGGCAATGGCTTTTCCATTATGTTGGCCGATCTAACGCAGCCGGACGATACGGAGATTATTGTCTCGGATCTGTTGGCGCAGATTGAGCAGCCCTTTGTGCTGAACGGCGACGATTTTTTTGTAGCCGCAACCATTGGCATTAGTACCGCCCCTATGGATGGCGACGATGCGCAGACACTCACGCGCAAAGCCGATAGTGCTTTGCATTATGCAAAGACCGAGGCGCGCGGCGCGTATCGATTTTACGCGGAAGAAGTGAACCGCGAAGTCCGTCTCAGGTTAAGTCTGGAAGGGGCCTTGCGGCGCGCCGTGGAACGCGGCGAGTTTGAACTTTTCTATCAACCGCAGTGCGATTTAGAAAGCGGTTTTATTGTGGGCGTGGAAGCCTTAATCCGCTGGAGACGGCCGGAGCAGGGCTTGATTTCCCCTCTGGATTTTATTCCAGCGCTGGAACATACCGGCCTTATTGTTCCCGTGGGAGAGTGGGTGTTGCGCACGGCTTGTGCCCAAGCGCACACTTGGCGCAAAGCCGGTTTTTACGATTTGCGCATGGCGGTCAATCTTTCCGTTTTGCAGTTTCGTCAAACCGATCTAGTGGGCATGGTCGAGCGCATCCTGCGTGATACCGGTGTCGATCCTTTTTTACATGCCCTGGAGCTGGAGCTTACCGAGAGTTTGCTGATGCGCGATGTGGAGCGGAACATCGCCACCTTGCATCGCCTGGTAGAAATGGGCATTAAACTTTCTGTGGACGATTTCGGCACGGGTTATTCTTCACTCAGTTATCTGCGCCGTTTTCCGATTCACGCACTCAAGATTGACCGTTCCTTCGTTCAAGATATGGTGGAAAATGCCGATGATGCCGCTATCGTCGGCGCTGTGATTGCGCTTGGCCATAGCCTGCGCTTGAACGTTATTGCAGAAGGCGTGGAAACCGAAAAGCAACGTACCCAGCTACGCATTTTAGGTTGCGATGAAATGCAGGGTTTTCTCATCAGCCGCCCGCTGCCGCCCGCCGAATTACTGCCCGTCTTGCGTGCACGCGCCAGTGCGGAATGCATCAAAAATCGGGAGTAAAGTATGGAACGCACGCTCTTATTAGTCGATGACGAAGAAAATATCGCTTCCGCTTTGACGCGCTTATTACGCCGCGATGGCTATCAAATTTTGCGCGCTAATGGCGGTCTTCAAGGGCTGGAGATACTGGCGCAACACCGCGTCGGCGTTATTATCTCAGATCAACGCATGCCGGGGATGACCGGGACTGAATTCTTAAGCCGGGTACGTGAGCTCTATCCGGAAACGATCCGTATTGTGCTTTCCGGCTACACCGATCTGAATTCGGTCACGGACGCGATTAACCGCGGTGCTATTTATAAATTTCTGACCAAACCCTGGGACGACGATCTTTTAAAGGCGCAAGTTGAGGAAGCGTTTCATTACTACGAAATGAAACGCGAGAATGCGCGTTTAGCGGCGGAACTTAAAAGCGCTAACGATGCGCTGGCTGCGCTGAACGCCGAGCTGGAGCTGCTGGTGATCCAAAAAACACGCGAGGCGGGTCTGAATTTACACGTGCTGAAAGTGGCGCAAGAAGTGCTGGATCTTTTACCCTTGGGTGTGATCGGCATTGGTGAAGATGGATTGATCGCGGTCGCCAATCAATGCGCGTTGCGGTGGCTCGGATCGGTTCTCGGCGAAGAAGCCGCGTGTTGTATTCCGACAGAATTGCTGTGTAGCGGCTTCGTTGAAAATACTGAACCGCTACCGCAAAATTTTACTCTTGCGGATGGTCGTCACGGGCGTTGCTGGTGCTATTCCATGGGGAATAACTCAGATGCCCGCGGCGGCGTTTTGGTTGTTGAATTACACCCCGCCACGGGATCAACCGTATGACACTCGACGAAGCGCTTTTGCATTTACATCAATTACCGGCGATTCCCGCCGTCGTGCAGGAGCTTGTCGCCAGCTTTAGTGCGCCGGTCGTCGACATCGAAAAGCTGGCGAATAAAATCGGGCAGGATCAAGCCCTTACTTCAAAAGTGTTGCGCGTTTCAAATTCCTCTTTTTACGGTTATCCGCGCAAGATTGCTTCGTTGCAAGATGCGGTGATCATCATGGGTTTATCGGGTGTGCGCTCCCTGGTGCTGTCGGCGGGGTTTATCCGTGTTTTCGGGCAAGAGGCTGGGGGTGCGCTGAATCGAGTCGAATATTGGAAGCGTAGTTTACGCGTAGCGACCTATGCCAAAGCCGTTGCCCAATGTTTTAAGCAATCGCCTGAAACGGCCTTCACGGCCGGTTTATTGCACGACATAGGGCAGTTAGTGCTCGACGTTTGTTTGCCGGAACAGTACGTACAAGTCCTCGCTTATGTGGAAGCGGAGTCGTGCAGTTTGAGTGCGGCGGAAGATGCCGTACTGGGTTTTCAGCACGATGCACTGGGTGCGGCTGTGGCGCGGCGTTGGAATTTTCCAACGGTCATTGAGCAGGCGATTCGCGATTGTCACCGTCCGGATATGCGCGCGTTGGAAGCTTTGTCGGTGGTGGTCTGCATCGCGGTGCGGCTCGATCAAGGCGATCCACCGGCATCTCTAGTGAGTCGGGTGGCTGTTGAGTATCAGGATTACCTCGGGCCGGAAGCCGGTCGATTGATTCCGATGTTGCCGGAGGAAGAGCAATTGGAAGCGATTACGGCCAGCCTGCTGGGCTAGGTCGAAATGCTGTTTATTTACGATTTACTATTGCATGGCGATGGCTCTGCCGGAAAAATTAGTACCGGCACCATCGTTAAATTCACGTGAGGCGTAATCATGGCTTTTGAAAATACCACCAATGTATCCTGGATTTTTGATCTGTACCGCTTAGGGCAGGACAGCGGGTTGCGCGACAATCCAGCCGAAGTACAGCGGCGCATTGTCGAACATATCGTACAAGGCATCGGTGCCGATTCCGGGTCTTTATCGATACGCGTAGAAGGTGGGGATGATCTCATTTTAAGCGCCGGAATCGGTATACCCGATAAGGCGATAGGCAATCGCATTAAAAAAGGCCAAGGCGTAATCGGCTGGGTATTGGACAACCACAAAGCGGTGCTCCTGACGGACGATGCCAGTAAAGATCCGCGTTTCCAAAATTATGTGGCGCGGCGCGAATCGACCGTACCGAGTTCGGCTATTTGTTGGCCGTTAACACAGGATAATTTTCTGATCGGTGTGCTCTGCGTTAACCGTAAAGAAGGTAATCCGCCCTTTTCGGAAGACGATGTAGAGCATGGCAATGTCCTGGTCAACGTGGTATCGATCGTTATTGAAAATACGCGGCTGCATCTTGAGCAAGCTGAACGTATTCGCGCCTTATCGGAGTTGAATCAAAAATTAAAAGAAACCCAGAGTCAATTACTGCAATCCGAAAAACTCGCCTCGATCGGCCAATTGGCAGCGGGCGTAGCACATGAAATTAACAATCCGATTGGATTCGTGTATTCCAATCTCGGCACCCTGCAACGTTATTTTACCGACTTAATGAGTTTGATACAGGCGTATGAATCCGCCGAGCCGAGTATTAGCGACAGTACGGTCATTAGCGGTCTACAGGCCTTAAAAAAGAAAGCGGATTTAGATTTTTTGCGTGACGACGTGGCTGCGTTAATGAGCGAATCGCGCGACGGCATTACACGGGTGAAGGATATTGTACAAAATCTCAAGGATTTTTCACACGCGGATGTGAACGACGAATGGCAGTTAGCAACCTTGCAGCAGGGTTTGGACAGCACCCTGAATATTGTTTGGAACGAACTTAAATACAAGTGCGAAGTGGTCAAAGAGTACGGCAATATACCGGATATTGAATGCTTGCCTTCGCAACTGAATCAAGTATTTATGAACATGATGGTGAATGCCGGTCACGCCATTGAAGAGCGCGGCACCATTACCTTGCGCACGGGGGCTGAAGACGATCAGGTCTGGGTTGAAATCGAAGACACGGGCAAAGGCATTGAGCCCGAAAATTTAAAACGTATTTTTGATCCTTTTTTTACCACCAAGCCGGTAGGTCAGGGCACCGGACTGGGTTTATCGCTCACGTACAGCATCGTGCAAAAACATAAAGGCCGTGTCGAAGTGGATAGTAGCGTGGGTAAGGGTACGCGGTTTCGTATTTGGCTTCCGGTGCATCACATACCGGTTTCTGATGCCGCCGTAGCCGCCTAGAGATGGCATGAAAATCCTTTCATGCAAATACATCAAAAATCGATTGAGCGGTTTTTGGTTTCGTCTGAAAGGCACCTTGCTCGGTTACGAACCCGAGGAGCGCCGGATTGGTTTGACGGCCGCCGCAGTGCTGCTGACTGTGGCCTTGGTCACGGGTGCTGTCATTCTGTGGCAGGCCATTGAAAATACACAGCATCATTTGGAACAGGAAGTGGGGCAAACGGTGCGTGATCGCGCAAGTATCGTGATGCAGTCGCTGGCGCATGCGACCGAAACCGGCGCGGCGATGGCGACGGATCGCCCGCACCTAAAAACCGTGCTGGGGCGTATCCGGGATCACACGGATACCCCGATGGATAGAGCCGATTTGTCACGGATATTAGACACTATCGCTAAACGACCCAATATCCGTGCGGTCGAGCTACGCGATAGTCAGGGCCGTGTACTCGGTAAGCGCGGCGAATTTGTTTTCAATCCAAAGCTTTCCTTTTCGAGCAAATTATCGTATTCGTCCCGGTTGATTTGGGATCAACGTTTTTTATTGGACCAAATTGCGCCGATTATTGATCAGGGGCGCAAGCTCGGGGAGGGGCGGACGCAATTGATACTGGCCGATATTGATTCGCTATTTGCGCATCAGAAAATTTTGGGTGAAACGGGTGAGTTTATGATGTGCGGTCGTTTGACGGCGCATAACATGCTCTGTTTTCCCAGTCGTTGGTCGCCTAACGGGAACCCGCAGGAATCTCAATTTACAAAGGGTGAACCACGTCCGATGCACTACGCTCTGGAGGGGAAAACGGGTACACGTTTAACCACCGGTGATCGCAACCAGCAAGTGATTGCCGCTTTCGGTGCCGTGGGAAATTCGGGTTTGGGCATCGTCATGCAGCGTGACCGCGCTGAATTTTTGGATCTGTCGCGGCGCAGTTTTGCAGGTGCAATGCCCTTGCTGCTTTTGTTGAGTGCGGGTGGTGTATGGTTGTTGCGCTGGCGTTTGGCACCGCTGGTGCACCGTGTGGTGGAATCGCGAGAACGCGTTAAAGCACTGATTGATAGTGCGCCGGATGCGATGGTGTCTTTGGATCCGCGCGGTAATATTCTTTCTTTCAATCCGGCGGCGGTGACTTTATTCGGCTATGCATCGCACGACATCATCGGCCATCACATATCGCAGATTGTGCACGAATTCAGCAGCGCGGCGAACACGGCACCGGTGGAAAGCGATCCGGCGCGTGGCCGACACAAAGACGGTGCGTTGTTCCCTATGGAAATTTCCATTGCAGAAGCTTCGAACGAAGCCGGTACGACGTGTGTTGTTACTTTGCGTGACATTAGTGCGCGTTGCCAGGCCGAAGAAGCGTTGAAAAAACAATATGCCGAAGTTCATAAACTAAACGAGCGACTTAAAGAGACGCAGAACCAATTACTGCAATCCGAAAAAATGGCTTCTGTGGGCCAGTTGGCGGCCGGTGTGGCACATGAAATCAACAATCCGATTGGCTATGTTTATTCGAATTTAGGCACTCTGGAGGCTTATACACAGGCCATTCTCCAATTAGTAACGGCCTATGAAATCGCAGAAATCGCTATTACCGATAAAGTTATTTTGGAACAATTAGGGGTCGCTAAGACAACCGCCGATATTGTATTTTTGCGCCAAGACATGCACGCGCTGATGGGCGAAACGCGCGAAGGTATTAGCCGTGTTAAGAAAATTGTTCAAGACTTAAAGGATTTTTCCCGTATCGATACTTCCCATGAGTGGCAATGGGCGAACTTGCATCAGGGACTCGATTCCACGCTCAACATCATCTGGAACGAATTGAAATACAAGGCTGAAGTTCGCAAAGAATATGCCGATATTCCTCAGGTGGAATGTCATTCTTCGCAATTGAATCAAGTTTTTATGAACCTCATGGTCAATGCTGCGCACGCCATTCAGGAAAAAGGCGTGTTGACGATACGCACTGGGCAAGTGGGCGAACAGGTTTGGGTGGAAATTGAAGACAATGGACAGGGGATTGCCACGGAAAACTTAAAACGCATTTTCGACCCGTTCTTTACCACCAAGCCGGTGGGTCAAGGCACGGGGCTTGGGTTGTCGCTGTCCTATAGTATCGTGCAGGAGCATGGCGGGTGCTTTGAGGTAAGAAGCACTTTGGGTCAGGGCACCACCTTTAAAGTTTGGTTGCCGATTCGGCAACGCAAAGTGCTTGACGAAATGTCCGTGTCGTCCGGTTAACGCAGAATACATCGGTAAAGTTGAGTGAATGATGGCAGATGAAATACAGGCCGCGCCGGCCGCCGAATCGATGGAGATGGAAAATACGTCGTCTACCTTGCTGTGTGTCGACGACGAGGCCAGTATTTTGTCGGCGTTAAAGCGCCTATTTCGACCGCATGGCTACGTTATTCTAACCGCCACGAGCGGCAAGGAAGGTTTGGCGCTGCTGGAGAAAGAGCACGTTGATTTAGTTATTTCCGATATGCGTATGCCGGAAATGAACGGCGCGCAATTTTTAGAGCAAGTTAAAAATCAATGGCCGGACACAGTACGTTTATTACTGACCGGCTACGCAGAGATGTCCGCCACGGTGGATGCGATTAACAAGGGCGGCATCTATCGCTATATTTCCAAGCCTTGGGACGACACCGCGATGGTGGATTTGGTGCGAGAAGCGTTAGAGCGTCTCGGTTTAGAGCGTGAAAAACGCCGACTGGAAGCAATTAATCGCCAACAGAACGACGCGTTAAAAGATCTCAATGCGAATTTAGAAGTGCGCGTGAAACAGCGCACCGAAGAGGTTGAACAAACCATGAAATTTCTCGAGTTGGCTAACGAGAAAATGAAAAAAAACTTCATGACCTCCGTGCGCATGTTTGCCGGCATGATCGATATGCGTGCCGAGAAAATGGCGGGCCACTCGCGCAAAGTGACCGACTTGGCGCGGCGTGTCGCGACGCAGCTAAATTTAAAATCGAGCGATTTTAACGATTTGATGCATGCCGCCTTATTGCACGATATCGGGATGCTGGGTTTACCGGATCATGTGCTCGAAAAACCTTTTTCGGCCTTGAATAGCGAGGAACGCCTCGAATACATTAAACATCCCGTCAAAGGACAATTGGCGCTGATGGAATTTGAAGATCTTAAAGGGGCCACGTTGATTATTCGCAGCCATCATGAACGCTTTGACGGCAAGGGTTATCCGGATGGTTTAAGCGGTATGAATATTCCGCTGGGCGCGCGTATTTTAGCCGCTGTTAACGATTACGATGAGTTGCAGAACGGTTCGCTAACCTCCATGCCGATGAAAGAATTAGAGGCGCGCGAGTACGTGTGCGCCGCGCGTGGTACGCGTTACGATCCGCAAGTGGTGGATGCCTTTATGGCCGCACTCGGCGTACACATGGTTCATGATGACGGTACTTTGCTCAAGGCATCCGGGCTTAAGGCGGGTATGGTGCTGGCGCGTGATTTGACCACGGCGGAGGGTATTATGCTGCTGTCCAAAGGCTATCAATTAACCGATGAAATTATCGGCCAAATTTATAGTTACGAAAAATCCGAGAGCAAACCGCTCCTAATTTACGTGAAGGTCTAAACGATGATTCCACATCGAATTTTACTGGTTGACGACGATCCAAATATTCTGAATGCGCTGCGGCGCGCCCTGGGAACGAAAGTAAGCGATGGGTGTACGACATTCGAGATCGATATCGAATTGTTTGATCTGCCGGAAGCTGCATTGTCACGCGCACGGGAGATGAAATTCGACCTCGTGATGTCGGATTTTCGCATGCCGATTATGGACGGTGTGTCGTTCCTAAAATCTTTTCGCGCGCTGCAACCCGATGCGGCACGCCTGATACTCAGTGGTTTTACCGATCAGGAAGGATTGGTCGGTGCGATTAATGACGCGCAAATTTATCGTTTTATCAACAAACCTTGGCAACAGTACGAATTGTCGGTAACGATTGCCCAAGCGCTGGCCTATAATAATTTATTGCAGGAAAACCAGCGGATGGCGGACGTGGTGCGCGTACAGCAAGGCAAACTGAGCCTTCAAGAAGTTGAGTTGCGGCGCTTAGAAAAAGAAAATCCAGGTATCACCCAAGTCAATTGGGGGCCGAACGGTGAAGTGCTGCTGGATGAGCATGCACTGTAATCGGCGCGCTGTAATTTATCGAGCCTGTCACGGTAGGCGGATTGGTACCGATCTTCCCCAATGCGCTACCTTTGCAAAAATATCAGGGTAGCGCTCACCGACGCGAAGAGCACTTTCAGTGCGTGTAGGCCGTCATTCACCAGGCTGCTTCACATAAAATACCGCTTACATAAATAATATCCGGCAGTACCGCCGCGAGCGGTGATCCTGGGTGGTCATCATATCGCAAAATTTCCCATGAGGTGCGGGCGATCATAAGTGCCATCGGCGGTTATAATAAAAAAATGAAAATTGATATTTTAAATGGATTAACGGCGCGGCAA
Organism: Betaproteobacteria bacterium; assembly: GCA_043783305.1. Classification (GTDB taxonomy): domain Bacteria; phylum Pseudomonadota; class Gammaproteobacteria; order Burkholderiales; family Thiobacteraceae; genus RBG-16-58-11. Next base: position 3,775 of record JAYVZN010000061.1, on the reverse strand, counting down.
TTTTTGTCACAGTATTGGCAGAAAAAACCGCTACTGGTGCGTGGTGCCTTTCCCGGCTTCCAGGATTTCGTGAGTCGCGCGATGTTGCAGACACTGGCGCGGCAAGAGTCGGTGCAGTCGCGTTTAGTGACGGAGCGCGCGGGTGTTTGGGCGGTGCAGCAGGGGCCGTTAAAGGCGAGTGATTTTAAGCGTTTAAAACAGGTGCATTGGTCTTTGTTGGTGCAGGGTATAGAACAATGGCTACCGGCGGGACGTGCTTTGCTGGCGCAGTTTAATTTTATTCCGCATGCGCGTTTGGATGATTTGATGGTGAGCTATGCGCCGCGAGACGGTGGCATCGGGCCGCATTTCGATTCTTACGATGTATTTCTATTGCAAGGGCAAGGCCATAAGCAATGGCAAATTAGCGCGCAGGCGGATACGGCGCTGATTCCCCAGGTGCCGTTGCGTATTTTACGTCGCTTTAAACCGGAGCAAGAGTGGGTATTGGGTCCGGGAGACATGCTGTATTTACCGCCGCGCTACGCGCATTACGGGCGGGCGCTCGATCCTTGCCTCACGTATTCGATTGGATTCCGTGCGCCCACGCATCAAGAGTTAGCAACGCAGTTTTTAGTACACCTACAAGACCGGGTTAATGTGCCTGGCGGGTATGCCGACCCCGATCTTAAGGTGCAGTTACATCCGGCGGAAATCTCCTCGGACATGATTGATCGGATTGCCGCGATGATCGAGAAAATCAAAGTAGGGCGCGAGGATGTTACTCAATTTTTGGGTAGTTACCTCAGCGAGCCTAAATCGCATGTGTATTTTGAACCGTCACGCCCGCTGTCGCAGGCTAAATTTGTAGCGCATGCCTCTAAGCGCGGCGTACGCTTGGCCCTGCAATCACAAATGTTGTTTGCCGGGACACAGCTCTTTATGAATGGCGAATCGGTGCGCGTTGTCGGTGCCGCGCGCAGCCGCTTGATCGTCTTGGCTGATCGGCGCTATTTGGCGGGCCCCTTCCATTTACCGGAGCGCGCATGGGCCGTGTTGTATGATTGGTATCAAGCGGGCTACATTGAATTGGGTGGTTAGTGATGGGTGCTGCGCTGACGACAATTTCAGGGCTTTGACGCATGGTTTTTTTAACACAAACAATCGCCGAAAATGGTGCCGCCTTTGATGCGGATGTTTGGATCGAAGCTTTAGGCGGTACTTATGCGGCATCGGCCTTACCGATTATCCGTCAAGCCTTAGTGTTGGCGGCATCGGAGGCGAATTTTGAGCAAGCCTTGGGTGCGGCCACGGTGTTGGTCAACTTGCGAATGGATTATCAAACCGTCGCCTCTGCTTTAGTGAGCCATGTACCGTCTCAGTACCCGGAGCAGCGTGCTGCCTTAGAGGCGCAATTGGGAGCTGAAGTGATGCGCTTGGCGGATGGCGTTGCGCGCATGGGACAACTGCAGCGCGCCGGGATTACGGTCAACTTGGACGAGGGTAAAAAAGAACTCACGAATCAAGCCGAGACGTTGCGCAAAATGCTGCTGGCGATGGCGGAGGACGTGCGCGTGGTGTTGATCTTATTAGCGGATCGAGTGCAATTGCTGCGTGCCTTAGTGAAAAGTGACGATGCTTCGGAACGCGTCCGAGCAGCGCAAGAAACACAGGAGATTTTTGCACCCTTAGCCAATCGGCTCGGAGTCTGGCAAATCAAGTGGGAGTTGGAAGATTTAGCGTTGCGCATCCGCGAACCGGTGCTGTATCAAAAAATGGCTAAGTTGTTAGACCAACGCCGCGTTGATCGCGAGGACTACCTCGGGCAAGTAACTGCGCAATTGCGCCATGCGTTAGCGCAGGTGGGTACAGCGGCGGATGTCAGCGGACGGCCCAAGCATATCTATAGCATCTGGCGCAAAATGCAATTGAAGCACCTGGATTTCGATCAAGTCTACGATGTGCGCGCGGTACGCGTCTTGGTTCAGTCTTTAAAAGACTGTTACACCGTTCTGGATATAGTACACGGTTTGTGGCAACCCATTCCCGGTGAATTCGATGACTACATTGCGCAGCCGAAAACCAATAATTACCGGTCGTTGCATACCGCTGTAATCGGCCCCGAAGGTCGTGCGCTGGAAGTGCAAATTCGCACCTTTGAAATGCACCAACACGCGGAATTCGGCATTGCCGCACACTGGCGTTATAAAGAAGGCGTGAACGCATCGGGAACCACCCGTGATTTTGATCAAAAAATCGCCTGGCTCAGGCAATTGCTGGCTTGGAAAGACGATGTAACGGCGGCCGAAGCCAATGGCCGTCATCCGGAATGGGTTGAACAATTCAAAACAAAATTATTTCAAGACCGAGTGTACGTGTTCACCCCGCTGGGTAAAGTGATTGATTTGCCGCAGGGCGCGACACCACTCGATTTTGCATATGCCGTTCACACCGACCTGGGTCATCGCTGCCGCGGTGCTAAGGTTGACGGGAGTATTGTGCCGCTAACGTATAAGATCAAAAATGCACAGCACATTGAAATACTGACCGCCAAGCAGGGTGCGCCCAGCCGTGATTGGCTGACGGCGGGTTATTTGGTTACGTCGCGCGCACGCGCCAAAATTCGGCAGTGGTTTAATCAACAACATTTTGATGCCGACTTAGCACAAGGGCGGGATATTTTAGAGCGCGAGCTGCATCGTTTAGGCGTGACGGGTTTAAATCAAGACAAGCTGGCACTTCAGTTTCACTGTTCCCGTTTGGAAGCGTTTCTGGCCGCACTGGGTCGTGGTGATATTACCCCGCATCAGACGGCGCTCGCGATTCAAGCTCTCGCCGATGTAAAACCTAAAACGGTACGCCCCGTTGCTTTGCCGAAGCGCGCATCCGGGCATACGGAGCAGGGTAATGTGATTGTCGAAGGGGTGGGTAGCCTCGCCGCGCGCTACGGCCAGTGCTGTAAACCGGTGCCGCCCGACTCCATCGTAGGCTACGTCACACAGGCGCGCGGGGTGGTGGTGCATCGTCAAGATTGCGGCAATATTTTACGCCTTACGGCGGAACGTCGCGCACGCCTTCTGGACGCGCATTGGAATACGGGTTCAAGCGGCCGCCATGCGGTTGAAATCTTGGTGCAGGCCGATGACCGGCAAAACTTGTTGCGCGATATATTGGCGGTATTGAGTGCTGAAAAAGTCAACGTGAGCCGTGTAAAATCAGCCGCAGACGCGGGGGTTACGGATATGCGCTTTACCTTGGAGGTGCGCGATCTCTTGCAAATGAACCGGGTATTGGGCGAGATTAAAAAGATCAGTCGTATTAAGTCGGCGCGACGTGTGGCTTGATCAGGAGGTCACTTCATGAATCGACGAAAAGCACCAAGCCGCGATGATGCCGGTCACCCTATATTGGATGTTTACACGAAGAAGCGCCGCGAAAAAACTGGTCGGGCGCGACGAGCAATGCTATAAAGCGCAGCATGGGATTCCTAGCGCGTTGGCGCATACATAAAAAAGTGGCCGTAAATGGTCGCGTCGAGGTCAGCGAGAAAGACGGCGTGCGGCGTATGCACTTTGGAACCGAGACGGTGCAAAGCGCGATGCGCGTGGACGATCCATTTGGTCTCGAGGTCGCTTATACGCGCAGCATGATGGCGTTTTTGTTGTTTCACCCAGCCCCGCAGGAATTGTTGATGATGGGTTTGGGGGGCGGGTCGACGGCAAAGTGGGTGTACCGCAATCTTCCGGCGGTGTGCACTACCGTCGTGGAACTTAATCCGGAAGTGTTGAAAATTGCG
>JAYVZN010000060.1:0-30195 GCA_043783305.1 Betaproteobacteria bacterium | reverse complement strand
TCGACTGATGATGGCCCAGGCGGCGGTACTCGCCGATTGTTTGCCGCGCCAGCTCAGCTTCAAGCATGCGTTACAGGTTTGGATTGCCTGGAGCCATTATCGAATCGGCGCTGGCGACGATGCCAGCATCGACGACCTGTTTGACATGATTGCGCAACAGAAAGTCGGTGATCGCCCCGGGCGAATCGAACCACGTGCGATCAAGCGACGACCAAAAACCTTTCCGCTGCTGGTGACACCGCGTCCATTGGCGCGAGCGCATGTCCGCAAACATGGGCACCCTGAAAAGGTTAAGTAAGTGCCATTCGGATGTGGCCCCTTTTCTCAATGGAGGGAATCAGGCGTGAGGGAAAGTGTGTTGACTGAATTTGAATCAGAAATGTTAGAACGCAGCGCTAGGAAAGTGCAGGATTCAGCAGAGGCTGCACAGTTCCTGCATTCCGACATCGTGCTCCATGAGGGCGATGAGCCGAGAGGACGGTGTCTAAAGAGAAAAGAAAGGAAATAAAAAGAGTGCAACAATCAGTCCAATGCCGTGGCTATTGCTGCTCACAATTTTTTCTACTTACGATTGTTGCGTTTTAGTTCTGCTAACCGGCATGGGTACGCCGGTTTCTTTCAAGGCGCTGTGTCTGAAATCACCGTACTTGTTGCAGCTTGATTCGATAATTACATTGGAATAATCATCTGGATGGCGCTCTCAAGACATTGCATCCCACATCGATTTGGTGTCGGCGAACATCCGAAATCGGCTGACCTTTCCTTCTCGAAGATCGTACACATGAGCGGCGACCGCTTGCATTGGCTTCCTTGTTTGGTGGTGCAGTCCCTCGTACTTGCCAATAACTATGATGCTTGATCCGGCATCAAAAAATTGTGTTATTTGAAAAGAAAAATTTTCCCACTCGCTGCGATTACCGTTAAACACCGATTCAACTACCGCCGCCGCGCCGCTGTGCGTCGCACCATTCGGAAAACCTGCGTTCTGAATCCACTCAAGATCGTCGGCACAGATGGCAAGAAAACTTGCGTCATCTTTTTCGCGAAAACATCGATATAACTCTTGGATCACTTCAAGATTTGTCATGCGGGTTCCTTATCACCGAACGTTGAGATTGCGTATTGGACTGCAGCACGACTCTTTTGCTAAGGTAAGTACTGCCCTCGTGCGACAAGGTAGTGCGCCCACAATATCCGGGCTGCGACCGAGCGCCACGGTGTCCAAGCGTTGGCTAAACGTTGTTGCTCTTCTCGCGTCGGGAGTGCGTTGAGGTGCTTAACTTCACGCAGTGCTGCGGCCAGCGCCAAATCTCCCTGCGGCCAGATATCAGGGCGGCGTAGCGCCATCAGATAGTAGATGTCTACGCTCCAAGGCCCAAGCCCTGGAACCGCTAATAAAGTCTGGCGTCCCAGCTCATCAGGCTCACGGGCAACGGCGGCGAGGTCGAGGCTCCCGTCGAGAATACGTGTTGCCAAACCGTGACAATAACCCGCTTTCTGCCTAGTTAATCCAAAGTTTTTCAACCCGCTCACTTGATTTGCATAGACCGCTTCCGGAGTCATCGCACCGAGATGTTGGGTAAGCCGCAAATACATCGTGCGCGCAGCGGCCAGCGAAACCTGTTGCTCGAGGATGATCTGGATCAGCGCGGGGAACCCTGGTTCTCGCCCCCACATCGGCGGCTCACCCAGTCGCCCGAGAACAGCGCCTAGATCGGGATCCATTTCCGCCAATTGCCATACCGCTCGGCTCAAAGAGGCCGGTGTCAGCCGTCGAGATGTGCGAGTCGCCGATGATGCCGGCACCAACGAACCTCGTTTCACGCTAGCGCATTCTATTTGATCCGGTTAGGCCATGGCCACAAATTTCGGCTGCGCTTTAACGCGTTCGATCCACGCGCTAATGGCGGGGAAACGTGTTAACTCAAAGCCGCCATCCGCTACCGTGTGCGTATAGGCAAACAACGCAATATCGGCAATAGAATAGGTGCTGCCGACAAAAAAAGATTGCCGTGCTAACCGTTGCTCCATCACCGCTAAAGCTTGGTACCCGCGTTCGTGTAAATGCGATAACTCCGCACGGCGCGGGTGATCCGCCGGTAAAAATTTACTAATAAATCTTGCACCGGCAATGAACGGTAAATGGCTATTTTGTTCAAAAAACAGCCACTGTGAAGTTTCCGCGCGTTGGAATCGCTCGGCTGACCAAAAAGATGTACCGTCGGCAAGATAACAAAGAATAGCGTTGGATTCCGACAGATATTGTCCGGGTTTAATTTCCAGAGCCGGAACTTGGCCATTGGGATTTATTTTTAGAAATTCCGGTGTTTTCGTCGCACCTTTTAATACATCCATTTCTTCCCATTGGTATGGTGTTTGCAACTGCTCAAGCAGCAACTTAACTTTATAACAATTTCCCGAGATAGAACTAGCCAATACTTTGTACACGTTAAATTCTCCTTGAGATAACGAACTAAAATATAAACCCAATCACTGACGATACCGGTGACTGGAAATTGCATGAGGATTAATTCGGTTTTGTGATTATTCGAGTGAAGCGATAACTTTGAATCAAAAAACTGAATTTCAGTACTCTACAAGAAAATCGGCTCCGCGCCATATAAGCGCTCTAAAAAAACCAAGCCGACGGCACAAATTTACGCCATACGCCTATATCGTGCTCAAGCTATATTAGTTATTTTTCACACCGCACCGATTAAGGGCGGATCAATTTAACGGTCCAAAACCCAGCGATGGTCATAGCCAGCGAACCGAACACGTGCGCACTCATAGTGGCGAGCGCCCAACCATATTGAGCGCGCATTAGTAACCCGACACTTTCTGCAGAGAAGGTGGAAAAAGTTGTCAAGCCACCTAAAAATCCAGTCACGATAAACAAACGCATTTCATGGCTGACACTTGGATGATTTGCAAAATAAGCCAGCGCGAGCCCGATCAAATACGCCCCGATTAAATTTGAAGATAACGTACCCAAAGGGATGTGCGGATGGGTCGGGTTTAGTGCTAAACCCAGGGCGTAGCGCAACCACGCGCCGATGGCCGCGCCCATCCCGATTGCGAATAGAACTGTGCCGTGCATAAAGCATCCGATACAAAAGGCTTAAGAATAGCGCATAACACTATGTGCGACCAAGTACCACGGCCCCCAAAAACAAACCCCACCAAAAATCGTAGGGTTTGTTATACGCCTACAAATATCTCTGAGGAGTCACGGTGCTTTCGGGTTCAAGGTGCCTTGTTCGGTAATCTTTTTCCAGATGGCGTTGTTTTTCATCATGACCTTCGACCCGTCTTTGGCTTCCATCGTTTGGCCATCGCGCATTTTGACACGGCTGCCGGCAGCATCGATATGAATCATTGAGCCGTCTTTCTGTACGTAAACCGTACCGCCGTCCTTAAGCTCGACCACAGGCATTCCTTTTGAAATTTCGGCAGCAACCGCGAATAGCGGGAAACACAGCAACATCGGTATTAAAAATTTACGCATGATTATTCTCCTTCAGGTTAATTAAACGAATTACACGGCAGCTCAGCAAAAATTTATTCCATACGTATCACCTCCTTACTTTGGTACAGACTTAGATGAGGTTTTGGTTAACGAGCGCCGACGCATTAAACGGTAAACCGCCGGTACCACAAACAAGGACAATAACGGTGCCGTGACCATGCCGCCGACCATCGGCGCAGCGATTCGGCTCATTACCTCACTACCGGCCCCGCTACCCCACAAAATAGGTAACAGCCCGGCAATGATTACCGCAACCGTCATGGCTTTGGGTCGTACCCGCTGCACGGCACCCTCACGAATAGCATCGAGCAAATCTTCATCTTTGTCCAGGCCTTGATCCAGCCGTGCCTGCCAAGCCTGTTTCAGATAGATCAGCATGATGACACCGAACTCGGCAGATACACCGGCCAGCGCAATAAAACCAACCCCGGTGGCAACCGATAAATTGAAGCCCATCCAATACAAGAACCACACGCCGCCGGTTAACGCAAAAGGCAGGGTGGCCATGATGAGCAGTGCCTCATCAAAACGTGAGAAGGTCAGAAATAACAATACAAAAATAATCAGGAGCGTCGCCGGCACCACTAGCTTCAAGCGTGCATTGGCGCGTTCCAGAAACTCGAATTGGCCGGAGTAAGCAAGGCTAATCCCCGGTACGAGCTTCACATCACGCGCTACGGCTTTACGCAAATCGGCCACAATCGAAGAAAGATCACGACCGCGCACGTCAACATACACCCAGCCGCTAGGGCGTGCATTTTCGCTTTTAAGCATCGGCGGCCCATCGGTGACCCGGATCTTCGCCACCATGCCGAGGGTGATTTGATTACCCAGCGGCGTGTAGATCGGTAGCTGCGTTAACCGCCCGACCGTATCGCGCCATTCACGCGGGTAGCGTACGTTGATCGGGTAGCGCGCTAACCCTTCTACCGTCTCGCCGATATTTTCGCCACCAATCAGGCTGCTCACTACGGACTGCACATCCGCAATATTGAGACCGTAGCGCGCCGCCGCTAAGCGATCAATATCGATATTGACATAGCGTCCGCCGGTTAAACGCTCCGCCAAGGCGGAAGATACGCCGGGCACGGTCTTTGCCACTTGCTCGACTTCTTTTGCAATTTGGTCGATATCCGCTAAATTGGTACCGGAAACTTTAACACCGATTGGACTCTTAATCCCGGTGGCCAGCATGTCGATACGATTGCGGATCGGCGGTATCCAGATATTGGCAATACCCGGCACTTTGACGGCGCGATCCAATTCTTCAACGAGTTTTTCCGGGGTCATGCCGGGACGCCATTGATCGCGCGGTTTGAACTGAATCGCCGTTTCAAACATTTCCAACGGTGCCGGATCGGTGGCGCTCTCCGCACGTCCTGCTTTGCCGAATACACTCGCCACCTCGGGTACGGTTTTAATCATGCGGTCGGTTTGCTGTAGCAACTCCCCAGCCTTTTGTGCCGATAAACCCGGCAAAGCACTCGGCATGTAAAGCAAATCGCCTTCGTCCAGCGGTGGTAAAAATTCACCGCCGAGCTGACTAACCGGCCATAGGGCTGTCAGAAACACCAACACCGCAGCAATCAGCGTCAGTTTGGGGTTTTCCAACACGGTGTTCAACAAGGGGCGATACAGGGCAATGAGCCAGCGGTTCAACGGATTGCGCGTCTCGTCCGGTAATTTACCGCGAATCCAAAAGCCCATTAGTACTGGTACCAAGGATACGGAAAGTCCCGCCGCTGCCGCCATCGCATAAGTTTTGGTGAACGCCAGCGGGCCGAACAGCCGTCCTTCCTGCGCTTCCAAAGTAAATACCGGAATAAACGACAATGTAATAATCAGCAAGGAGAAAAACAGCGCTGGGCCTACTTCAATCGCGGCTTCGGTCATCACCTTCCAATGCTCCTCGCCTTGCAGTTTCAAGCCGGGATGCGTGTGCTGCCAAACTTCCACTTTTTTATGTGCGTTTTCAATCATCACGACGGCCGCATCAACCATCGCGCCGACCGCAATCGCAATACCGCCGAGCGACATAATATTCGCGTTGATGCCTTGATGGCGCATCACAATAAAAGCGATCAGCACTCCCAGTGGCAAGGACACAATCGCCACCAGAGAGGAGCGTACGTGCCACAAGAAAAGACCACAGACCAAGGCCACCACAATGAACTCTTCGATGAGTTTATGCGTGAGATTTTTAACCGCGCGGTCGATCAATTGACTGCGATCATAGGTAGTCACGATCTCAACTCCTTGCGGCAGGCTTGCCTTGAGTGATTCGAGCTTAGCTTTTACTGCGGCAATAGTCTCGCGTGCATTTTTGCCGGAGCGCAATACGACGACACCACCCACCGCTTCGCCTTGGCCATCCATCTCGCCGATACCGCGCCGCATTTCCGGACCCAATTGAATATGCGCGACATCGCCCAGCAGCACCGGTACGCCGCCGGTTAGTTTGAGCGGTATCGCACGAAAATCAGAAACGGTCTGCAGATAACCACCAGCACGTACCATCAATTCGGCTTCACCCAACTCCAAAACCGCACCCCCGGTTTCCTGGTTGGCCATACGGATAGCTTGATTCACTTGCGTATGGGTAATACCGTAGTTAGCCAGTTTGACCGGATCAAGCACCACTTGATACTGTTTGACCATGCCGCCGATGGTGGCGACTTCGGCCACGTTCGGCAGCGTCTTTAATTCAAATTTTAGAAACCAATCCTGTAGAGAGCGCAACTGCGCAAGGTCGTGCTTACCGCTACGATCAACCAGCGCGTACTGGTAAATCCAACCTACGCCGGTGGCATCCGGCCCCATGCTGGAGCGCGCGCTTTCCGGCAGTCGACTTTGCACTTGATTGAGGTACTCCAATACACGTGAACGTGCCCAGTACAAATCAGTGCCGTCTTCAAATAACACATACACAAAGCTATCGCCAAAGAAAGAATAGCCGCGCACCGTCTTCGCTCCCGGCACTGACAACATGGTCGTGGCGAGTGGATAGGTCACTTGGTTTTCGACCAACTGCGGTGCCTGCCCCGGATAGCTGGTGCGAATAATGACTTGCACATCGGATAGATCGGGCAAGGCATCGATGGGGATGCTCATCACCGACCACACGCCCCAAGCCGTTGCAAATAAAGTCGCCAATAACACCAGAAAACGGTTTTTTACAGACCAACGAATAAAATTAGCAATCATGGTTTGCCTTCCATCTTTGTAATCTGTTCGATGATTAAACCGTCATCGGTTTGGCGCACACCCACATGCACTTTGTCACCCACTTTTAAGCCCTTGCCCAATTCGGATTTAGCCAAGGGAAACCCCATCGTCATGCCCGGCATGGACAGTGTTTTAAAGGGGCCGTGTGCGAGCGTAAGATTGTCCTTGCCGATTTCTTTGATGGTGGCATCGGCTTCGTGCAGGGCGGTCGGCATAGCCGCTTCTTCACCCGCTGTGCGCGCCATCACCCCGGACAAGCTGGCTTCGGAATCGATCAAGAATTGGCCGCTGGTGACGACCTGCTGGCCTTCTTCGAGCCCGGCTAAAATTACCGTGCGCTCATGCACTTCGCGGCCCAACGTCACTTCCACCGGCAGGAAGCTGCCTTTATCGCCCGCCACCATCACCACGGCGCGTTTACCGGTGCGGATAATCGCTTCCGTCGGTACTGACAATGCGGTTGTGGTGTCCGTATGACTTAGCAACACTTGCGCCGAAAGCCCCGGACGCAAACGCCCATCGCGATTCGGTAACTCGACGCGCACGCGTAAACTGCGCGAGGCATCGCTCAGCATCGGCAAAATCGCCGTGATGTGCCCGGCGATTGGTTCTCCCGGGAATCCTTCGATCATCACTTGCGCCTTGCCGCCGATCTGCACGACGGAGGCCATCGCCTGCGGCACAGCCGCTTCTAACCAAACAGAACGTAGGCCATTGATGCGCGCCAGTGTTTGGCCCGCCATGACCGTCATGCCGGGGCGCACATCCAGTGACTGAATCAAGCCGCCGATAGGCGCAAACACCGTGTATCGGGTACGCGGCTTGCCGCTTTTTTCAACTTCACGGATGGTGCTTTCCGGCATTCCCAGTAAGCGCAATCGATCCTGCGCCGCAGCCATTAGGTCAGCATTGCCGGTAGCGCGCACCGCGAGGAGTTCGTATTGCCCCGCCGCCCACTCCGGCACTAAAAATTCCACCAAGGGTTGACCCGATTTCACAACATCACCCGGTGCCAAAGGCCAAGTATGTTCGACAAAACCATTGACACGGTTTTGTACGATCGCCATATCGCGCTCGTTATAACCCACCAAACCGGTCACTTCGATTTGCGTGGTGAGCGGAATGCGTGTCACTGCCGCCAGACGCGTGCCGAGATTTTGCAGCACGGCCGGGTCAATTTTTACCCCGGCGGTGCCGCTATCATTAGCTTGCTTGGGCACCAGTTGCATGTCCATAAACGGCGACTTGCCAGGTTTATCAAAATGCTGCTGCGGAAACATCGGGTCGTACCAGTACAGGACATTATCTTTCGCAGAATCCGACATCGCGGCCCCTGTCTGACCACCCATCACGGCGCGCTTTGCCCACCAATTACCGCCCACAGCACCGAGCGTCAGTAATACGATGCCAACAACGAACCGGCCTAAATTTCTTTGCGTGCTTTTCATGGTTTTACTCCTGCATGTTCGCCGTAGGCATAGTACAAACGCGCGGCCATCTCGCTGCGTTCGCCGCTGATTTGAATTAATTTGAGTTTTGCGTCAAGGCGTTCGCGGCGTGCATTGATGACATCGCTCAACGCTCCACGACCACCTTGCCAATCGGCCATAGCCAGGTCTACTTTTTCACCAGCCAACGGCAACAGCACATCGCGCTGTCGCTTCAGTGCGCTCGTCAGCCGTTCAAAATCCGCTAGATCAGAGTCCAGCGCGGCCGCATGTTCGCGTACGCTGGCCTCGCGTTCCGCATCCAAGCCGATGCGCTCGGCGCGTTTGGCAGCGATCATCGGATCTTGGCGAGTGGCCGTAAATAAACGCAAGTCGAAACGCGCTTGCAGTGAAACCATATCGCTGAACTGCGGGCCGCGTTTTTGGTAGGCGACTTCAAGCGACCAATCTGATTTTTTTTCGGCTTGCGCGGCTTTAATCTCAGCGTCGACCACCCCCTCTTTTGAGTTAAAGGCAACAATTTCCGGATGCTGCTGCACGTTATGCTGCAGGGTATCGCGTGTAATCGCCCAATCCGGTGGTCGGCCCTGCAATACCCTATTTGCGGCGGGCCCAATCCAGCGTCGAAGCGCGGCGATTGCCTGAATACGGCGCGCTTCAAAGGCATCGCGACGTTCTTCGATCACCGCCGCTTCTTGCCGAGGCGCGATGGTGTCTGCCGTCATGCCCTTACCACCGGCGAGCCGTGCCCGCACGGCCGAATCCAGTAAATGATTTTCCGCCTGCAGCGCATCAATATAGGCCAACTGCTGTTCCACGGTATCGCGCCCAATCCAGGCTAGCGCCGTTTCACGCAGCACATTTTGACGCGTGACTTGCGTTTGCGCCTCTGCGACCGCGACCATTCCTTTCGCAACCTCGACGCGCGCCGCACGCTTATCGTCATTGGGAAATTCCTGCATGATGCCGATACGACGCATGGTCATGAAGTCACGCGTCAAGCTAAATCGGTCACGCGTGTTGATCGGCAAATTATCAATACCCACCACCAGCTTTGGATCCGGTAATTCGCCGGCCGGTATCGCCGATTCGCGCGCAGCCGTTTCTTGCGCCGCATTTGCCGACAAGGTGGGTGTACTGTGCAGGGCCAATGCCAGCGCATCTTCAAAAGATAAGGGCGCGGCAAAAGCGGGTTGCGCTAGCCCTCCCAGCAGTAAGACCAACATAACGGTGCGTATAAATCGCCCGTGAATAGCACATACGGATGAATACATGTTCTAACTCCATTCGAGTTTGCGCAACGTATCGACGCGACGCAAGACGCGGGACTCCCATGCAACGGCACAACCGCCGCATGGCACTCAATTAATCAGGAGTTAGAGCTAGGCTGGCGGGCGCCAGATACCGGAGGGATCGAATGCAGGAACAAATAGTGCCGCGTGCGCAAAAACCACCGGCTGCTGCGCGATAGACGCTTGCATAACAGGGAGAGAATTCGGAACGTGGTAGCCTGCTTGGCATTGCTGAGCGGCTTTGCAAGATTTCCCGGTCTTGTTATAGGTTTCGGAATCGTTGCAACAATCGGGCATGGGGCATGCCTCGGGCGAGGCTTCCGTTGCGGCGTGTTGCATCGGGCACGAATTAGCGTGTACGACCATACTCGCAAAGCCCTGAACAGGGATTGCAAGGCAGAGTAAAAAACTAATTAGGATGCGCCGTGTCAGCATTTGTTTCTAAAGTAGCACACATAGTTGGCCAATGTCCATGTTGAGACCAGCGGTAAATTCGCGAGTTCCCTTACATTTTTAAAGGCTTCATTGGGATTTGGGCCAGCCTATCGGCACCAGGTGGCTCGGCCGGTTGCGCTGCGACGGATCAGCGTTGGAATCGATACCGCGGCTGATTACAAATCATTGGTCGAATTTTATGCTGTTCCACGTTTTAAAAAAAAGTTATGGAGTGGTACCCAAACTAACGCAATGTACCAGCCATACGCATAGCTCTCGACCAAACCAATCAGAAAGCCTTTCAAGGTCAGCCACTCAAATCCCGGCAGTAGTTTTTGCCAAGCCTCGTACATAGTGTGCCCTGGAAACACCAGATCAAATCCAAGGCACAACACATAGGTGATCGCTAGAAAAAAACTAGTGGCATGACCAATAACTCCTAAAGAAATTCTTTTATTCATTTTAAACCCTTCTGTTTTATAGACGATGTATGAGGTCTTAAGCGCCAACAGCGTACTTCGAAAAATAAAATTTCTGCGGAAGTAAGGGAACGCAACGGCCCGCACGCGGGCCGTAAACACAACCCCTACTTGCCGTCACGCGGATGCAAGTGTTGCTTTTTCTTGGTGTCGGCATCCGGTGCAGCGCTCTTATGCATTGCATCCATCTGCTTGCGCATTTCCTGCATTTTTTTCTGCTGTTCGCCATCCATCATCATGCCCTTGCCCATCATGCCGGACATGTCATCCATCATCGTGGATATTTCTCGCATACGCTCGGACATCTGCTTCTGCCGCGCCGCGTTCATGCCGCCCTTGCCCATCTCGCCCGACATTCCCATCATACTGTCAGCCGTGTCGTGCATCATGCCGGACATCTGAGCCATACCGGCTTTCTGGTCTCCCATCGCATCTTTGCCGTGCGTGTCGGCGTAAAGCGGAGTGGCCGCCATCCCAATACCGGCGATGAGTGCGAGTGCTGCGTTGCGAACGTATAGTACTTTCATTTTTCATTCTCCTTAACGAGTGTTACTTGATGCACCCAATGACGGGTGCGGACATTTCGGGTTTCCCCGAATTCTGTAGCGATCAACTCCCAAGCTTTGGTTAGCGCAGTTGCGGAAAGAACGCCGGTGTCGTCGCGGCATAGCGCCGGTAGGTGTCGCCGAACGCATCTTCCACCTCGTGCTCCTCGCGCCGCGCCAGGCGCAGGTACATCCACAGCAGCACCGGGAACATCAATAATGTAAGCAAGGTCGGCCACTGCACCAGGAAGCCCAGCATGATCAATACGAAAGCCACATATTGCGGATGGCGAATGCGCGCATAAGGTCCGTCGGTGGCAAGGCGCTGCATGCGTTGCGCGTGGTACAACACTTTCCAGGCGGAGGACAGCAAGACGAAGCCGCCACCGATGAGTGCGAAGCTCAAAATGTGAAACGGCCCGAAATGCGGATTGGAACGCCAGCCGAATAGTGTCTCCAGTAAATGGCCGGCGTCGTGCGAGAGGAAATCCACGCCAGGGTAGCGCGTCTGCAGCCAGCCAGAGAGCAGATAAATGGTGAGCGGAAAGCCATACATCTCGGTGAACAGCGCCACCAGGAATGCCGACAGCGCGCCGAGCGAGCGCCAATCGCGCGCGGTCTGCGGCTTGGCGAAGCTGTATAGAAAGATAATGAAGACCGCCGAGTTGATCATTACCAAGGTCCATAGACCGTAAGCGGGTGCGGCATTCATTTCGATTCTCCTTGGTCGTGATGCGCATGTTCCGGCGCTTTCGATTCCGCGCCATGCTTACCGTGATGGAAAAAATGCAGCAAGGGGCAAGCCAGCAGCAGCAGAAATGGCAGTACGCCCAAGGCATGCGCCTTATGCTCGGTCAGCAGAAAAAAACCGACGATGACGAGAAATCCCAGCAACACCCAGTTGGAACGGTTCATAAAAGATATCCTTCCTTAGGCGCGTGCGAACGGGTAGTCGAACTCGACTTCGATCGACTTGCCGGCTCCCGGGCGCCGAATCTCGATCTGAATTTTGTAAGTGCCTTGGTCCGGCAAGACGACATAGTTGCCATAGGTCACCAGGTTGTTGACCAGCATCGGCTCGGCCTTCTGGCGCGCGGCCGCCATGCCGATGCTGGCGACGCCGATTTTCACTTGTGCCTGGGTAATGCGCTGACCGCTGGTGGTGTCGAACAGCGCGACCACGATGTGGTAGCGGTTCGTGCCTGCAGGCACGCCGCCGTGCATCTCGCGTTCGAGATGCTCCTGGTGGCCGAGCAGCATTTCAGTGGGCAGCACACCGACATAGATCGACAAGCCATCCACGATCTTATGCTGGTTATTTTCGACGGCGCGCACGGCCAATGATGCCAACGCCAACAACAATACCAAGACACCGACAATCGAATAGCGCAGGAATTTTGTGTTCATGATGTAGCTCCTTTTTGTGTGGGTTTTACAGCGCTCCAAAATGTGATGATGCCGGCGCGATGGCTGCGCGTTTCCACTTGGGTGAAACCGGCTTCCCGCAGATGCGCCGGGACACGTCCGCGCAGGTTGTCGCGCACCGACGGCATCATCAGGAACGGCCATAACAGCAACCACCATAGTGGATTGCTTGGCGGCGCAAAATCCGCGATGACGAAGCGTCCGCCCGGCTGCAATACCCGGTACACCTCGGCCAGCCCCTGGCGCTTGGTGGCGGGCGGCAGGTGATGCAGCATGAGGCTGGATAGCACCAGGTTGAAGCTCGTATCCGCAAACGGCAGCCCTTCAATCGCCGCCACCTTGAATTCGGCCCGACTGTTGCTCTGCGCCGCCGTTTCGCGCGCGACGCGGATCATCTTCGATGCCGGGTCGATACCAACTGCGGAGCCGCTCGGACCGGCAATATCCAAGGCCATGCGCGTGAGCACGCCGGTGCCGCAACCCACATCCAGAATCCGCTCGCCCGGTTGAATCGCGGCATGGCCTAGGGTCTGCGTGCGAAAGCCTTGGCCCAGGCCTACCGCGCGGCAATATTAGGTCATAGAACGGCGCGGCCCAATTTAGGGTCATGCCGTGGGTATGCACAGCCGGTTCGTTTGATTGCGGGCGCGTGATGTACAAGCCCCACAGAATCAACGCTGGGCACACCAGCAACAAGGCAGCTAGCAGCGCGCTCCACCAAGTAAATCCAAACAACACGAACACCGCCGCCGCGAGTAATACTGCGAGCCAGGGACAGAGCCAAGACCATCGATGTATCATGCCGCCCCCTGCGCCAATTTCGCGCGCTTGAGCAGCGCCGAATTGACGATCACCGACAGCGAACTCAAAGCCATCGCCGCAGCCGCTATGATCGGATTCAAAAAACCCAAGGCCGCCACCGGAATACCGATGCTGTTGTAGATAAAAGCCCAGAACAGATTCTGCTTGATCTTGCGCATGGTGGCGCGCGACAGGCGGATGGCCAGCACCACGTCGCGCACGTCGTTCTTGATCAGGACAATGCCGCCAGTCTCCTTCGCCACATCGGAACCAGAGCCGATGGCGATGCCGATGTCGGCCACCGCCAGCGCCGGCGCGTCGTTGACACCATCGCCTACCATGGCGACCGACTTGCCTTGTTGCTGCAGTTCTTGAATGATGCGCGCCTTGTCGCCCGGCAGCACTTCCGCGATCACTTGCGCGATGCCGAGTTGAATCGCGATGGCATGCGCGGTGCGCTGGTTATCGCCGGTCAGCAGAATCACTTCAATGCCTTCTTGCTGCAGTGCGGACACTGCCTCCTGCGCCTCCGGTTTCAGCGTGTCGGCGACAGCGATAATACCGGCAAGCCTACCGTCCCATCCGACCAGCATGGCGGTTTTGCCTTCGGTTTCCAGGCGAGTCATGGCGGCTTCGGCAGTCTTCGAATCAATGCCTTCGCGTGTGAACAGGCGGCGGTTGCCCATGAGTACTTGCCGACCCTCGGCTTGGCCGCGAATGCCGTGGCCGGGAATAGACTCGAAGCCTTCCACCTTCGGCAATACCTGTTCGCGGTGTTGCGCGGCGCGTACGATTGCCTCGCCCAAGGGGTGCTCTGATCCGGCCTCGACCGCGGCGGCGAGGCGCAGAATTTCTTCCTCTGTTGCGTCGCCGAGTACCACGATATCGGTGACGTTGGGCTCGCCTCGGGTGAGGGTTCCGGTCTTGTCGAATACCACGGTGGTTAATTTTTCTGCGCGCTCCAGTACTTCGGCGCCGCGGATCAGGATGCCGGCTTCGGCCCCTTTGCCCACGCCCACCATCAGCGCCGCTGGCGTTGCGATGCCTAGCGCACAGGGGCAGGCAATGATGAGTACGGCGATAAAGGCGAGCAGTCCCTGCGGAAAGTTGCCTACTGCCCACCAACCGAAAAAAGCCAGCAAAGCCACAGCCACCACCGCCGGGACGAAATATGCGGTCACCTTGTCGGCGAGGCGCTGCACGTCGGCAGTGCTGGCCTGGGCGTCTTCCACCATCTTGATAATCTGGGCCAGCGCCGTCTCGGCCCCGACGCGCGTCGCCTGGAAGCGGAACAGTCCGGTACGATTGATCGTGCCGCCGATAACCGCACTGCCCGCTGCCTTTTCCACCGGCATGGACTCGCCGGTGAGCATCGACTCGTCCACTGAGGAGCTACCTTCCATTACCTGACCGTCGGTAGGAATCTTCTCGCCCGGGCGTACCACTACGGTTTCACCCACCATCACCGACTCGGCGGGCACCTCCATCTCAGCGCCCTCGCGCATAACGCGGGCGCTTGCCGGCTTCAGGTCCAGCAGCTTCCTCACCGCCGCCGAGGAGCGTTTCTTGATGATCTCCTCCATGTATTTGCCCAGCAGCACGAAGGCGATAATGACGGCAGAGACTTCGAAATACACATCGCGCTGTTCCACTTTCACTGGCAGAACTTCAGGAAAAAACAGCACTGCCACGCTATAGAAATAGGCGACGGTGGTGCCGAGCGCGATCAGGAAATCCATGTTGATCGAACGCGTGCGAACAGCATTCCACGCACCCTTGTAGAAACTCCAGCCGCCGATGAATTGCACCGGCGTGACCAGCAGGAACAACCACATGCCCCAGGTGAACCAGGGCAGTTGCGGGATCGGCGCCCAAGTGACGATGGTGGCGCCGGTCGCCAGTGCCAGGAACGCGCCGGCGCGTAGGATGGCCAGCGCCAGCACGCCGGTAAGCGCGATCATAACGCGCGTCTTCATTGATTTGAGTTCTTGTTCCGGTGACTCGAAAGTGCGCTGGCAGCCCGTGCTGCAAAAATAATAGGTGCGCCCCGCACGCTCGGTTTTGAGCGCGCTGGCCTTATCTACCAGCATGCCGCAAATGGGATCTTTGGCTTTGTTCCCAGCTTTTTCCGGCTGCGTACCGGTAGCCCGTTTGGATACGCCGACGAACTGCGCGGGATTGGCCTGAAATTGGCCAAGGCAACGAGTAGAGCAAAAGTAATACGCCTGCCCGGCATGGCTGGCGCTGCCCGTCGCACTTTTTTCGTCTAGCGTCATGCCGCACACCGGGTCGGTCACCATCTCAGCCTCCTTGATTTTCCAATCCCGTGGCGAAAACAAAAATAAATTCGCCGCCGTTGATATTCACCTCTAGGTTAGCGCCATGGCTTTCGGCGTATGCGCGCCAACCGGGCTTGTCGCCGGTACACTCTTGTACTTGTGGATAACCTACGTTGTTTTTACCGTCGAACCAAGCGACCAGCATCATCTCCCCGGCGGCTTTCTTGGCGAGAGTATTGGCAAGGGTGCGCGCAACCGGATAATCCAATGCCATGCCTTGGACGCGAACTTCGATCTCTTCTAGGTTCTCTTGCAGTCCCTGTACCCAGGGGAAACTGGTGCTGCTGGGTTTCATGTTTTTATCCTTTACAGCTTCCGCAGCGCTATTTCTTCGCCCGCCAATCCACACGGGTAACCGGAACCATCGAAGCGTTCTTCGTGGGACAACACGATCTCTGCCGCCTGCGCCAAATGCGGCGCTGCAGCGAAAATGCGGTGGCCGATTTTCGGATGTTGGTGCCGTTGACTCCCATCTCCATTTCGTCAACCCTCGATAACTTTAATCAAAGCATTTTTATTGCAGTAAACAAGACGCCGTCTACATCAACTAACCCCCGAGTTCGCGCATTTTCTTCTGGAATTCCTGCTGGTCAATTTCACCTCGGGCATAACGCTCTTTAATAATATTCAGCGCGCCCTGATCCTGCCGAGGACTATCCGGGCGACCAATCCAGCGCACCAGGGCGACAATGCCGAGAATAATCAAGACCCACCACAGCACCATCCATATTCCACCCCAAGCCATATTTCCTCCTAATCCGAAAAAGTGCATGACAAATCCTCTCGTAGAAAACCGGAACAGATCACTAAACCGTCGACACGCTCAGGTCCTTTTTGAGCTTGGCCAAGAACAACAATGGCCTGATTGCCTGAACCGAGTGACCTGTAAACGATTGGCAGCTATAACCGACGGGCATACAGGGAAAGTACGGTGGCCATAGCCCGCGTAACAATAAGCACTATTTGCATAATATCTACCTCCGATGCGTGGCTTTTATTTGGGATGCAAGTTCTGGCGGATATAAGCCAACACCGCCTTCATGTCATCTTCCGTAAGCGCCGGGTCGCCGCCTTTCGGCGGCATGCTGATCGGAGCATCCGGCCGTTCCACGCCATCGAGCAGGCTGCGCAGGAGATGTGTGTCGGTCTTGGCGAGTACCCCCGCTTTATCCTTAAAATCCGGTACGCTGGGCAAGGCGCCCGAGCCATCCGCGCCATGGCAGGCGATACAAGTTCCGTTATAGACAGTCTCACCCCGGCGCACATCGTCTGCGGCGAAGGCTAGGTTTACCAATAACGCGCTGGCCACTGCCGGAACGATCAAACGTGTAATTTTCATGTCAATTGCTCCCCTGTAGAAAATCGAGAATGTCGCGCGCTTCTTGCCCGGTCAGGTCCGCCCGCACCCGCATGTGTGCAACCACCGAACGCCACTGGTCATCACGCAACTCTTTCGGGGAACGCATGTTATGGCAGGTTGCACAGTTATTTGCCCAGGCCTTGGCGCCGCGAGAAAAGCGCGCGGGGTCATTCTGTTTTGCAGTCGTTGCGTCTGCATGAGCCGTGCCCATAAACATCACCGGCAAAATAATGGCCGAGGCCAAGCGACTCGCCCATTGAAATGATTTCGCATTCATCGCAATCTCCCCTTAAAAACCATAAGCTAATTGAAGCAGCCAACGATTGGCGTCGGTCTGCGTGCCGGTTAGCCCTTGGTTGAATTCATAGCCGAGCTTGACCAGCACTTGGGGCCCCCACAGATAGTTCACGCCCAGCGCCCACTGCCGCTGACTCTGATCCGCATGCGGCGTCTGGTACTTGCCATAGCGCAACACGCCTTCCCACTTCGACGGCAGAAACTTATAAGCCGCCTGGCCGTACCACGCTTTCCATGATCCACCGCGCGATGCTGCGCTCGACGCCAGATCACCTACTTTCTGGCTGATATATTCTCCACGCAGGTCAAGATGCTTCCACTGATAAGCGACATCCGTGCCGAGAACGCGGTAACTACGATCCGACTCCGCTGCCAGCCCGACGCCCCCACCTGCCGCAGAAAATCCAAATTCAAGTTTGGGCAACGGGACTAGACCAATGCGTCCACCGACAACCTTGCGACGGTCAACATCACGCGCGAAGCCGTCGCTCTTGATGCCACGGATTTCACCCGCATCCACTTCTAACTCTGGGCCGTTGCCCACGTAGAGCGCGTATTTGATTTTTTTGTCACCTCCAAACAGATATCCGCCCCGCACGCCGAAGCCGATCTCACTTGCGAGCGCTGCCTGATCCTCGCCGAAGCCCGTAGGCACCGAGGGAAACTTGTTGATCCAGGCCGGATGCAGGTTCTGCCGAAAATTCCCCAGTGGGCTCAAAAATTTGCCTGCCACCAGGGTCGCGTAATCGTTAAGGAAAATGTCGATGGAGCCATATTCAAGTTTGGTTTCGGTTGTTCCATCGGCTGCTGCCGCGACCTCGAGTTCGGCTTCGATCAACGCGATATCGCGGTACAGAAAATGAAAAATCGGATTGAAGCTGACTGTGTTAAAGGCGCTGCCACCAGGTTGCTTGCGGTCGGTGTAGCCGACAGCCGAATAACCGGCAAGATGAGCCGTGGATTCGGCGTTGTTCCACTCGGACTGTGCGCGTGAAGTTGCCTTCACTTCTTTCCTGAGGCTCTGAACCTCTTCCTGCGCTGCGCTTTGCTGCTTGACGATGGCGCGTAACTCGGCCACCTCTTTCTTGAGCGCCTGCACCTCGTCCTGCAAGGTCGGATTGTCTTCCGCATAAGCATTGGAAAAAGCCACAAAAATCCCGGATATGGCCAGCACAAGATAGTGCGACCTATTCCTAAAGTTTTGCATCGTATTCCCCCTTTCCAATCGCCTTAAACATTGCATTAATATCCGCCAGAGCACGACGATAGATACGCCTTTAGTAAGCGTGGCGTTTGATTCATCAATCTATCGTCATATTATTCCTTGCCAAAATATTTGCGTAACTCTTGCGGTGTCGGTTGTCCCCGAAAAATAACTTCATCGTTCACTAGCAGATTCGGAGAGTGTCGAATACCGTGCGTCAGCGCAAAATCGGGATGTTCCTCGACAAACAGCACTTCAAATGCGATGCCTATATCGCTGAGTTCATGCTGCAGACCCGAACAATGACTACAGCTTTTAGTCGCAACAATCTTGACGTTCATAAAAATCTCCTTGGATTTAAAAACCGCTATTGCTTCTATTCAGGGACGCTGAAATCAAGCTTCGTTGAATAATTCGATACGTGTGCAGACCACCTTACCTGTAGGATACTGAACTCTAAATAAACAATTTTTGCGGCAGTTTTCATGGCACCCGCTTCTCGTTTAACTTGCTGCCATTTTGACTTAGGTCTCTCGACACAAAGCTGACACGACGCTTACAAATTTGTAATCTAACGGTATCGGTGCAAACGCAACCGACAATGCTCCTATTGATCGTGTTATCAGAGAGGCATCCCCATGAAAATCCTCATCATCGAAGACGAACAAAAAACCGGCAGCTATTTAAAACAGGGGCTAACGGAAGCGGGCTTTGTCGTGGATTTAATACGTGACGGGTTGGACGGCATGCACATGGCCCTAAGCGAGTCTTACGCTCTGGTGATTCTGGATGTGATGTTGCCGACGCTTGATGGTTGGCGCGTGCTGCAAGGTATTCGTAATGCGGGAAAAGACTTACCGGTTTTGATGCTTACGGCGCGCGACCATGTAGAAGACCGTGTCAAAGGACTGGAACTCGGTGCCGACGACTACTTGATTAAACCTTTTGCTTTCGCCGAACTTCTCGCGCGGGTACGCTCTTTGCTGCGGCGCGGTGGCAAATCCAAAGAACCTGATATGCTACAGGTCGCTGATCTGGAATTAAATCTATTACGTCGGCGCGTAACGCGGGACGGTCAGCAAATAAACCTTACCGCGAAAGAATTTGCATTATTGGAATTGCTCATGCGCCATCAAGGCGAAGTGCTGCCGCGTTCGCTCATCGCCTCCCAGGTTTGGGATATGAATTTCGACAGCGACACCAACGTGATCGAGGTGGCCATGCGCCGCTTACGCGCTAAGATCGATGACGATTTCGATCCCAAGCTGATCCGCACCGCCCGTGGCATGGGTTATGTTTTGGAAATTCCAGATCAATGAAACATCAGATCCCCATCACGCTGCGTCTTACCTTGCTGTTCGTCGTGGCCTCCTCCATCGGTTTGATTCTCATCGGCACTTTTGTCGGTTGGGCGACGGAGCGTCATTTCGAAGACCTTGATGCCGATGAGTTAAACGGTAAACTAGAGTTAATCGGACACGCCATTAGGGAAACGCGCGACGACGCAGCATTGCGCACACTTTCACGCCGGCTCGACGATGCCCTAGTGGGTCACCACGCACTTTCGATCCGCGTGATTGGGGCCGATGGAACATTAATTGTCAGCACCGGTAACGCGCATTTCCCCCCGGATGTTTTAGTGAATCCCCTACACGGCGGTCCGATAACACGTCAGCAACTACACCATTGGGTGGACAACAACAGCTATCGTGGTGTCGCCGTAAGCGTTGCATCCGCGATGCCGAACAGTAAGCCGCTGCTGGCTGTATTCGCTATCAACATCAACCAACATCAAATCTTCAACTACTCAATCCAACGCACGATTTGGATCGCAATTGGATTTGGTATTGTGCTCACCAGCATCCTGGCTTGGTTTATGGCCCACCGCGGTCTCGCGCCGTTGCGTAACATCACGCAACTCGTCCGCGATATCTCCGCCGAGCACTTGAGTGCTCGCCTACCCGTCGAATCCGTACCGGTTGAACTGAATGACCTAGTCTATTCTTTCAACGCCATGCTGTCGCGCCTGGAAGACTCCTTTCTGCGGTTGTCAAATTTTTCCTCCGATATCGCCCACGAGCTACGCACGCCCATCAGTAATCTCATGATGCAAACTCAAGTTTCAGTCTCAAAAATGCGTAACGCCGAAGAGTACCGTGAAATTCTTTACTCGAATTTTGAAGAGTATCAGCGGCTGGCCACCATGATTGCCGATATGCTGTTTTTGGCGAAGGCTGATAATGGCCTTATTATTCCCACGCGCAAACCTGTCGATCTTCGACAGGAGGTTGACGAGCTATTTGCGTTCTACGAGGCGCTTGCCGAGGACCGAGGGATTGAGCTTGTGACTCAAGGAGAAGGAACAGTACTAGGCGATGGGCTGATGCTGCGCCGGGCTTTGAGTAATCTTTTGTCCAACGCGATCCGCTATACACCGCGCGGCGGTAGGGTATCGGTCAACATCGCTCTAGGGGATAACAGCGATGTGTTGATCACGGTAGAAAATCAGGGAGAACCTATTCCGGTAGAACATCTATCGCGAATTTTTGACCGCTTCTACCGCATTGATCCTGCCCGCCAACGTATTAGTGAAGGGGTTGGTTTAGGTCTCGCTATTACCCACTCTATTATTAAATCCCACGGTGGGCAAACACGTGTATTTTCAGATCAGACCACGCGCTTTGAAATCCAACTGCCCGGATTACTGTCGTCGACGACGCATCCCGTTAAATCCTGAAATAGGCCATCATTTTCTTTAAAGTGCGCATCCGTAAGTGCGCAAATTTCTGTAGCACCGCTCTGCGGCCTTATTCATGAGGATCCGTATTTAGAACGGAGGCGACAAGTTGATTTTGATATCAACACCATTTATTTATCAGGGGGTCTAATCATATTTTCAGCTCTGGAAAAATCTTCCCAACTAACTTCTTCAATTTGATACGCCTGACGCTTAAAATAATCGTCCTCCTCCTCTTGGGGCACACTCGCTTTTGTCACTACCGCGCGCTCCGGTATAGCGGCTGAATCCGTCTGCGGCATTCCTTGCGTTGTAGTCGCGCCGTACGCTATATCGAGAGTTTGTGTGTTTTGGGCCGGTATCGGAAAACGCCAAAAAAGTCGATCCACGGCAATATTCGTTAACTTCAGTACGAACTCTTTAATCGGCTGCTCGATAATATGAGAGAAACGTAGTTTTTTGTGCGGCGGGGTTTCCACCATGAGGGCAATGCGCTGATCCGGCAAGGTGACCGCGACGATGCGCGCGTGAATTTCAAAACGCGCTAGATAATCTTGCGCCGCCTGAGCCACAGCATCTTCACGTTGCGCTTGTCGTTTGTCGCGCCCCGAACTCCACGCAAGCATGCCAGCCGCCGCTAAAAATGCGGCCACAGAAATAACAAGCGCAACGACCATCAGATTATTCATTTAAGATTATCGAATGGCTTCTTCAATAATCGACCGCAGCAATTTTTCAATTTCCTTTAACGCCGCTTTCGAGGCTTTACTGCCGCTCACTTCCGGTTTACGGAAACTAAGATAAGTTTTATTCGGTTCCTTGGGTAAGACATAAACCGAAATAATATAGGGGCAAAAAATAATATTATGAGGATCCGCCTCCATCGTTAATCGCGACACCACGGCGCTGCAAAACTCATACGATTCGGCCTTGAGAAAAATGGGCTTAGCGCCACTGACAACCGCGCCGGTACGCTCCAGCATATCGCCAATATGAGAGGTGTTGTTAATCACTAAACCTTTATCGATGATCGCTTCATTAACCGCACTTTTGACGAATTCAAAATCTTGTTTTGAAGTATAAGTTACCCGATATTTTGCGCTGTCTGTGTCGCTTTTACTGGCCAAAACACTGGTCGATAAAGCGAGTAAAATAAATCCTAAAACAGAGGGGATAAACGCACGCATTCCATTTCCTTCGGCAAAGATTAGACGGTCACAATAGCAAAGCCTGTGGGGGATTAATAGCGGATATTTTTATCGTGATTTTCTCGAGAATCCGCCGCTTAATTCTCGGGGATCGGTGTCAGCAAGTTGCTCAATGCCGCCAATTCCCCGGCAACCGCCATCGCCGCTTTACTTTCGATGCACCGATAACGGCTCAGCAAGTCCAGGGCAAAAGGTGTCACGGTGGCACCGCCGCCGCGTTTACCACCCACGGCGGCCAGCACGACCGGTTGCCGAAAAGCTTGATTCATCGCTTCCACCAACAACCAAGCCCTCCGGTACGACATCCCCATCTCGCGCGCCGCCGCTGATATCGAACCACCGCGGGTGATCGCTTCCAACAGCGCAACTTTGCCCGGGCCCAGCGAGGTGGACGCGCCGAAGAGTATGCGAATACTTGGCTTTTCGTTTTTTGTCACAATCTCGGCTGCCTGGAACAAAGCATGCTAGGACTTTTCCCAGCGTTGTGCCGCCGCTTCGTCGGTCGCCCGCGCCTCAACCCAATGGCCGCCTTCGGTGGTTTGTTCTTTTTTCCAAAACGGTGCTTGTGTTTTCAGATAATCCATCATGAATTCACAGGCCTGAAAAGCCGGGCCACGGTGCGCACCGCCGACGGCAACCAGCACGATTTGATCCGTCGGGATTAAGCGCCCCACGCGATGAATCACCAGCACCTCGTCAATGTCCCAGCGCTGTTCGGCTTGGGTCGCAATCGATTCTAGGGCTTTCTGCGTCATGGCGGGATAATGCTCCAAAGTCATTTCGGATACGCGAGCACCTGCATTCAGATCTCGAACTAAACCGATAAAAGCTACGACTGCGCCGAAGGTAGGTCGTGCTTGGCGCATGGCGGCGATTTCCGTGGATAAATCGAAATCGGCTGTTTGCACCTGTACGCGCATTTTAGCCTCCCGTCACGGGTGGAAACAAAGCAACCTCGTCACCGTCTTTTAACAGCGTATGGCTGTGCGCTAAATCTTGATTCACCGCCACGCGCACGCCTTGTTCGTCGCTCAAAGCGGCCTGCCACTGCGGGCCACGGGTACGCAACAAAGTCAGCAATGCGCCGACATTAGCTAGGCTCGATTGCCAAGCAAGGTCTTCCTGTGCGGTGCCTATGTTTTCGCGCAAGCGCGCGAAATACAGTACGGTTAGTGCCATGCCATCAATTCCGAGAAGGGGATAAAGCGCACACGCTCGCCACGTTTAATGGGGGTTCCGGCCGGGCAATTAATCAAACCGTCCCCCCAAACTGTCGACGTTAATACGCCCGATCCTTGATGCTGAAATAAACCCGCACGGCTAACGCCATCCGTACCCGGCTCAAGACGCGCGCGCAAATATTCGCGTCGCCGGTCGGGCTGGGGCCAATCAAAATTCGCTTCCACCCAAAAACTGCGCGGCATGATATTCATCACACCCTGTGACCGCAGCAAGAAAGGCCGGGCAAAAATACAGAACGTAACAAACACGGAAACGGGGTTACCCGGTAGACCAATAAATGCCGCATTCTCAATTTGCCCAAAGGCCAGCGGTTTTCCGGGTTTCATGGCGATACGCCACATATCGATGCGCCCCAATTGTTCCACGGCGGCTCTAACATAATCTTCTTCACCGACCGAAACACCACCGCTGGTGATGATCACATCCGATTCTCGCGCCGCTTGTTTTAATACGCCTACGGTTGCTTCTAAGCTATCCGGCACAATTCCCAAATCAACCGGGGTAAATCCCAGTGTGCGCAACAGGCCGTTGAGCGAAAACCGATTTGAATTATAAATTTGGCCCGGTGCTAACGGTTCACCCGGCATGACCAACTCATCACCGGTAAAAAAAGTAGCGATGCGTAATTTGCGAAACACCGGTAAGCGCGCCATCCCGACCGACGCGGCAAGTCCGATGTGTTGCGGTCCCAGACGGGTACCGCCTTGCAAGATGGATGCGCCGCGTGTGATGTCTTCGCCCGCCAGACGAATATTTTCACCTTTAACGACCGCCCGACTAATCGCGACGATATCATCCGTTTGCCGAGTATCCTCCTGCATAACGACCGCATCCGCACCAACCGGGATGGGTGCGCCGGTAAAAATTCGGGCGGCCGTATGCGGTGCCAGCGGTCCACCCATACTCCCTGCAGCAATCCGCTGCGACACTTGCAAGCGCGTCACTTCTTGCAGGTGTAGATCATTCACGCGTACCGCATAGCCGTCCATAGCGCTGTTATCTTGCGGTGGTACCGCTATTGGAGATATAACCGATGTCGCCAGCACACGCCCTAATGCGTCCAGGGTCAATACTTCCTCGACGGCCTCTACGGGTGAAGCCGCCTGTAACAAATGATCCAATGCTTCGTCTACCGAGAGTAAAGGTGGGAGCGTCTTATCGTTCATAGCAGTCCTAAATTATTCAATATAAATTGCCCAATCGACTCTACCGCATTCAAGTCGAAAAGGGGAAGTGTTGTCTTAAGCCGGCTATCGCTCGCAATGGCAATGATGCGGGTATCTTGCGGAAACAACCAGGGTTTAGCATTGGCCGTGCGATGAATTTCTAGTTTCGGTATGGCGGCATGCTTAAATCCCTCCACCAAGACTAAATCACAGGGTGAAAGCCGTGCCAAGTGGGCCGTTAAATCAGGCTCGGGCGCGCCCTGCAACTCGTGCATCAAGGCCCAGCGCTGATCCGATGTGATGAGTACTTGGTTCGCGCCCGCTTTACGGTGACGGAACGAATCCTTGCCGGGTTGATCTATATCGAAATCGTGGTGCGCATGTTTAATCAACGCCAAGCGCAATCCAACCCCGGTAAAATAAGGAATTAATTGCTCCAGTAGGGTGGTTTTACCGCTACCGCTATAGCCGGCAAAACCAAAGACCTTGCTCACGATTCTTGTATCCCCAAATGATTAGGGCTATATTCTTACAAATATAACGCTATTACACCAGCCATGAAACTAACTGACCCTTATAACCGACGTATCGAATATCTGCGCCTTTCCGTGACGGACCGTTGCGACCTGCGCTGCACCTATTGTTTGCCGGAAGGTTTTAAGGATTTCGAAGAGCCCGCGCATTGGTTGAGTTTCGATGAAATCGTGCGCGTTGTTGGTGCTTTTACCCGCCTTGGTGTCGCGCGCGTGCGCTTAACCGGCGGCGAGCCTCTACTGCGGGCGCGACTGCCACTTTTAGCGCAGCGCTTAAAGTGCTTACCCGGTTTAAGCGATTTGTCCTTGAGTACCAACGCAACCCAATTGGACAAACAGGCACCAGCGCTGGTACGCGCGGGTGTCTCACGCATCAATGTCAGTCTGGATTCACTGCAAGCCGAGCGTATAGCACAAATAACAGGTCGCGATGTATTGCCCAAGATTCTAGCCGGATTAGCCGCCGGTAAATTGGCGGGCTTAAACCCGATCAAAATAAACATGGTGGTTATGCCCGGTGTGAACGAGGATGAAATTGACGCTATGGTGGACTACTGTATGCAGCAAGGTTTCACGCTGCGTTTGATCGAAACCATGCCCATGGGAGAAACCGGGCGCAAGGCCAAATACCTGGATTTGCAACCGGTAAAAGAACAATTGCGCCGTCGCTTCGGTTTGATCGAAACGGTGGTCGCCGGTGGTGGGCCGGCACGCTACCTGCAAACACCGGACGGTAAATTTACGCTGGGATTTATCACGCCTATGTCGCAACACTTTTGTGCAACCTGCAATCGGGTGCGCTTAGCGGTGGACGGCACTTTGTATTTATGCCTAGGCCAAGATGAAAAAGTAGAGTTGCGCCCGCTATTACGCGCCGGTGCTAGCGATCAAGAATTGGAAGCCGCCATCCGGCACGCTATTTCCATCAAACCCGAGCGCCATGAGTTCCGTGAACAGCCCGCTAAATTAGTGCGCTTCATGTCCATGACCGGCGGCTGAATAAACCAAGCTGAGGCTGGCGACTGCTTTGCTCCGCTTTAAATCCAAGGCAACACTGCCTTCTAAAGCTGCGGGGACATGAACGCCAAAGCCTTGCGCATAATCAACACCGATGAGTCTTAACTTTTGTAAAACTTCATCATTTTCGACAAACTCGGCCACGGTTTCGATGCCCATTTCATGCCCAATGCGATTAATCGCCTCCACCATAGCGCAATCGATTTTATCCGTTAGAATGTCGCGCACAAACAGACCGTCGATTTTTATTTTATCCACCGGTAAATTTTTCAAGTAGGCGAAGGAAGACATCCCGCTACCGAAATCGTCCAGGGCAAAACTACAACCCAGTGCCTTCAGCGTATTCATAAAATGAATGGCGCGACTCAGGTTGGCGACCGCGGCTGTTTCGGTTATCTCAAAGCCTATTCGAACGCTTAACGGTACGACGCTTTTAAGCTGCTCAACCACGAAGCCTTCAAAGGCCTCATCGTTCAAAGATTGTCCGGATAAATTGATATAAACGGTAGATATTCCCTGCAACGAAGACGGATGAGCGGAAATCCAAGACAGCGTATTACGAACCACCCAGCGATCGATATTCGGCATTAGATTATAACGTTCCGCAGCGGGAATAAATGCTTGTGGGGGCACTAGATGACCCTGTTCATCCCGCATTCGCAGCAGCACTTCATACTGCGCATCGTCTTGCCGTGATGTGCTATTTACAGTGATTATTTTTTGGTAGTACAGGACAAATTGGTTTTGCTCCAGCGCACGGCTGATGCGCGGCAGCCATTGCATTTCACCTTTACGCAAACTCAGCTCTGTATTGCTGGCTTCGTAGATTTGTACGCGATTACGCCCTTTTTCCTTCGCGGTATAACAAGCCGCATCCGCCGCGGCTAATAGCTGCGACATATTTTCACTATGCGCCGTAATGGGGACTAAGCCGATGCTAACCCCGACCCCAAACGGCTTGTCTTGCCAGATAAAACGAAAATCCTCGATCGTTTGCCGAATTTCGTCGGCAATTTTTTGCGCGCGAATAACCGGACAGCCGGACAGCAATACGGCAAACTCATCCCCGCCCAGTCGAAATAAGCTATCGCCCTCCCGTACCTTGGGGCTAATGATCGCGGCCAATTGCCGCAGCAACTCATCACCCGCCGCATGACCACAGGTATCGTTGACCACTTTAAATTGGTCAAGATCCATATACAGCAGGGCGTGTTGATTGTTGTGCGCCTGCGCGCTCTCGCACATTTGATGCATCACACTTTCAAATTCGCGTCGATTCGCTAAACCGGTCAATGCATCGTGGCTGGCCTGCCAATTGAGCTGCCGGGCTAAATGACGCGAATAGGTTACATCGTGAAAAACCACGACATAGCCAATGGTCGTGCCATCCCCACCGCGTATCGGTGCCACCGATTCTTCAATGGCGTATTCGCCACCTTCGCGAGAAATCAATAAACCTTGTGGATGCGTCGGCACGCCCTGAAAATCCGGAGGATTGTGCCTGCTATGGTAGGGAATAACTTCACGCGTCTGCTCATCCACCACATTGAAAACGGTATTGATCAACTCGCCGAGCCCCTGCGCCTGGCACCAGCCGGTAAGGTGCTCGGCTACTGGATTCATAAATTCAACGCGCCCCTCCGCATCCGTGCTGATCACCGCATCTGCAATCGAATGCAAGGTCACTTCGGCGCGCTCTTTCTCGTTAAAAAGCGCTCGCTCAGCACGCACCGTATACCGTACTACGGCGAAGGCTATCCCCATACCAAACCCAACCGACAGTATTGCCAGCCCGACCATACTGTAAAACGCCTGCCGATATTCACGTTCGGCGGCCTCAACCGCTTTGCGTGTGTCTTGGCGTTGATAGTCCAGCAACCGACTAAATTGGGCCAGCACGTAGCTTTGCGCCGGTAGCGCTTCCGTTAGTAAGCGTTTGTTGGCTTCCGCTAGTTTACCTTCTGAGATTAAAACAAAAATAGCTTCTTGAATGATCGTCGCCGCACTGGTCGACTTCTGTGATGCATCCAATGCCGCGCGCTCAACGGGGCTTAAAGGCATTCTTTCCAAGGCATCACGCGCCCTTAAAAAATTCCAGGCCATCTGGCGAAAATGCAGATACTCCTCATCGCGATCAAACGGATCTGTTAACAGCACCATACGGTATAAACTAATCGAACGCTCACGCGCCGCATTGTGCATAACGGCAACCAGTTCTGTTTTAACGTTCTGCTGATTAACGATTCCGTCCATGCGCGACTTGATCGCGGCCATGCGCGTCAGTCCAATAGTCGCGACCGCGACCAACATCGATAAAATTAGGACGAAGCCTAAAGAGATGGTGAATTTTGAGTGTCGAAACAGGCGCATCGAAATCGCGATGTTCTTTAAAAAAGCGCTTTTACGCGCGTTTATAGGAGAATCCAAACGCGACAACGACCAACTAGCTGGGTTCTAATTCGCGTTCAGCTAAGCTTGCGACCAGCGGGCAGCCCGCTTGATTTTGACCTGAATCGCAACGTTGAACTAAGTCTAGCAAAGTTTCACGCATCCGCCCCAAATCCGTTAGACGATCTTCAATGAGCGTCAGCTTTTGCATCGCTACCCCTTTTACATCCTGACAACTACCCTCACCCAAGCGCAGCAAATTAATAATCTCTTCCAAACTAAAGCCCAAACGCTGAGCACGCTTAATGAAGAGGATCCGTTGTATCGCATCCAGCGGATAAAGTCGATACCCCTCCGGCGGCTTGATGGGTTCCAACAGCAAGCCGCGCCGCTGGTAGTAGCGAACGGTTTCGATGTTGACGCCCGCCTTGCGCGCCAGAGTTCCAATGGTGATGCCTTTGAGTGCCATGACAAGGATTAGCGGCAAGTGCGAAAAAAAATTTAGCGTTTCTTCGCACCAACTGCGCAATATTTAAAATTCTCCAAATAAACCATAGACAAAGCTAACCCAGAAAAGTGCTTTCAGGGACATTTTTAAAGTTTTTTACAAATGTCCCGTTAAACCTTGAATACACAAAATAAAACAGTACCTAGAAACGAACTTAACTGATATATTTATGCCAATCAAACAAGTAACTTAACTTAAATTTAAGAGTACATTCCAACATGAATTTATCAAACGTATCTCGAATTGCCCTTGTTCTACTGGGCTTGTCGCTCGGTGGTTGCGCTACAAACGGCGATCCGCGCGATCCTTTCGAACCCGTCAATCGCGGCATTTACACCTTTAACGATACTGTTGATAAAGCGGTTACTAAGCCCATCGCACAAGGCTATCGTGCTGTGTTGCCGAGCCCTGTTCGCACGGGCGTCAGTAATTTCTTTTCCAATATTGACGACATATTCGTCACGGCGAACAATCTGTTGCAATTTAAGTTTCACGCCGCAGCATCGGATTTTACGCGCTTACTGGCAAACACCACACTCGGTATCGGTGGGATTTTTGATGTCGCGAGTAATTTTGGCCTCGAAAAGCACAACGAAGACCTGGGACAAACCTTAGGGTATTGGGGTATCGGCGATGGCCCATTTCTGATGGTACCGTTAGTCGGACCCAGCAATGTTCGCGATGCTATCGGTAACGCAGTACAGACCTATGCTGATCCCATTTGGAATTTAAATAACGTTGCTGTGCGTAACAGCTTGGCCGGATTGAGTGTCGTCGATTCCAGAGCGAATCTGTTGGACGCGGAGAAAGTGCTGGACGAAGCCGCGCTGGATCCCTACACCTTTTTGCGCGATGCCTATATTCAACAGCGGCGCAGCTTAATTTATGACGGTAACCCGCCGCGCGAGGAATTAAGCGACTAAACAACCACCAGCTAAAGCTGGTGGGTTTGGGTTACGGACTGAAAGTCCGGATACGCGTCGCCTGAACGACGCGTCCTAATCGGGTTCCATTTTG
>JAYVZN010000059.1:0-30270 GCA_043783305.1 Betaproteobacteria bacterium | reverse complement strand
TCCCAGCACCCTCCCAATAAACCGGGTAGCCATAATACCCAAGGTACTGTATTTCGTGCTGCCGCGAGACCGGCTTCTCGGTGTCGATGTCGGGGCTGTTTTTCACCTGCTCCTGCGTGATCGAAACCGGCAAGATTTTCTCCGCCCAGTCCGGGTTGCCAATCGCGACCGGCGAGATCAGTACTTTTCGACTCGCGAGCCAAGTACCGGTGTCGACAATGAGATAGCGGATGACCCACTTTTCGTCATCGAAGTAGAAATCCGTTACGTGGCCAATGGTGCCGTCGGTTGCGTGGATAGCGTATTTCTCCAGATCGTTCATGCTGCGTAACATGTGTCTTTCTCCTTCAAGAGTGTTGAACAACGTAGTGGAAGTTGGGGATGACTGTTCAAGCTACAGCTTCGTGCTGATCGACTGATTCGTGGTCGTCGATTGCGTCGGCTTCGGCGTTCTTCAGGATGCCTTTCGCCCTGGCGACATCTTCCGCCGTACCGTGTGCGATCAAGGCGAACTTCCCAGCTCCAATCGCCGACTCATAAGCCAGTACGCTATTTTTCGGAATGCCGATGCTGAATAATCCAGCACTCAAGGCGTTCACTCCACCTACAAGGGTGGCCCCTTCCAGGCCGCCCACGATTGCGGATACCAAAGGGCCAGCAACCAACAGCGGCCCTACGCCTGGAATCCAGAAGAACGCCGACCCGAGCAGCACGCCCCAGATGCCACCCCAGAATGCACCCATCTTGCCCCAGTACTTAATGCGATCACCGGCATTGTAATAACCGACGACGTGCTCCTCGGTGTGATAGTCGCGCCCAACAATCGAAAGCTGCTTCATGTCGAAACCAGCTTTTTGCAATTCTGTCACGGCCTGCTCGGCTTGCGTGTGTAACTTGAACAGTGCGACAACTGTATTGAGTTGCTGTGTGCTTGAATTCATTTTTATTACTCCTATTTGCATTGGATTTAAGTTTGATTTGCGATTGCGCGCCAGACAGTTTCGGTCGCAAAAATACAACATCGTCGACCCTATGGCTCGACATCAAGACCAGCTTGCGCGCAGATTCCAATTTGTTCCGTACGGCAGCACACCCACTTATCTGGCCAGCCGTGTGCGGGATGTCTTGCCGCCACGTTGCCATCAAGGTCCGTGCGAAGACTAAGGAGCTACCGTCGAGCTCCGGACAAGAATCGAGGACACCACCACACCAGCAGATCCAGGCTGATCAAGAGAAAGAGCACGACATTGAGTATTTCGTCGATCAGCTCCCAGAAAGTATCGACGTGCCTGAAGACAACAACACCCAGCCAAGCGAGTACCAGCCACATCACGCCGCCAACTACGCGGGTGGAAACAAGCGTTCCAACAATGGCGAGCGACACGACCAGCGCCACTGACATAACGCCGACAGTCGTTGGTAATTTAAGATAGCGGTAGTTGATATAACTTGAAACGACCGCGAGCGCAATCAAGACGCTGGCAAGGGAGAAGAGACTCAAAAGGCCTCCGGATAGGTGGCGCGTTTCCGTTGACAACGCTTCACGATTTGCCTGCGATCAAACCCAGTCTTCTTTAAAAATGCGTATTAGCGGTTAAATTACCAGAGGCGATTCCACAACCTCTGGGCAGATCGACTTCATGCACAGTAAACACGGCACAAACCGCTTTCAGAATCGAGACCTTATTTGTCCAGCTTGATTTTGATGTCGCTTTTGACGGATTTTACGCCGTCCGTGTTGTGCGCCGTTGCATTTGCCTGGTCTATTTCCGTTTGGGTATTCGCCGTGCCGCTCAACCACACAACGCCATCCTTGTCCGTATCAACGTGGATATGCTTCATGCTACCGGGATGATCCGCAGCCAGTTTGGCCTTAATTTTGGTTGTAATAACAGAATCTTTGACGAATGTCATGGGGTGTGAACGGTCTGCATCGCCATCGGCGGCAAAGACCGCAACCGGTGTCAGCATACAGCCAATAATGAAACAGCTTGTCGCGAGTTTGATTTTCATGAAATGTGCCTTTTTTCTTTACAGTTAATAGGAACCACAGAAGTTCCGGTAATTGGGAAAGTAAGTCTGTTCGTTGGTGCACATAGCGCCACGGTAATAAGGCTTATTTTTTGATTTCGTGACCAATAACGCCACCAACCGCCGCACCGCCCACTGTTCCCACAGCGCTGCCGCCCGTGAGAACAGCACCGCCTATGGCACCAACACCGGCACCGATCGCCGTATTTTTATCCTGCGTCGACATACCGGCACAACCGACCAGTCCGAACAGCAAGCTTGCGGTTGCTGTGTTCATGCCTATTTTTTGCATGGTGTGCATTTAAAATATCTCCGTGGTAAATATGCAGTCTTAAAAAAATCCCGCCCGGTGGTTTATTTACCGTAGTGCATCTTAGCTTGGCTCATACAAGATGCCTTGGCATCGCCCGCCAGTGCATCGCACTTTTCTTTCGCCACGGCATAGTCTGCGTCCCGTTTGTCAACCGATGCACCCTGGCGCGCTTCGCTGCCTTTTTCTTTGGCTTTGGCGCGTGCCGCTGTGGACTCTTCGTTGGCAGTCGCATTGGCCCTAGAAGATGTTAGCTGCGCGTTGGCATCGGCTTTAACGTGGACCAGTCCGGCTTTCGCTTCTTTGACGCAAACATCCTTGACGTTACCGGATTTGTCATCGCATTTTTCTTTAGCGACTGCGTAATCCGCTTCACCCTTGGCAACACGCACGTTGTAGTCGGCTTTTTTAGAGGGTTTGTAGCGTGCTTCGAGTTCGGCTTGCGCGACCTTTTCTTTGCCTTTGGCTTCGGCTATACAAATATCCTTAGCATTACCCGAGAATGAGCCGCAGTTTGCCTTGGCGGACTTGTATTCGGATACGATGCTTTTCTCGGACACTTTATATTCGGATTTCGACAAGTTTTGCGCTAAACCGTTAACGCTATACACCAGACTGACGGCGAGTACCATGCTACTGATTTTAAAATTATTCATAATGATGATTCCTTTAAAGAAATTAAAATAATAAAGTGGCGCACGAAGCAATAAGCACTACTTAGTGTGATCTTGCTGGCGTAACTGCCATTCGGAAATCTGCTTTTCTGTTTCGTCTTTTGTGATGCCGTAGACTTCTTGAATCTTGCCCGAAAGATGTTGGCGTTTACCCGCAATTACGTCCAACTGATCGTCGGTGAGCTTGCCCCACTGCTCTTTCATAGTGCCTTTAAATTGCTTCCAGTTTCCTTCAATACGATCCCAGTTCATTTTTATTTCCTTAAAGTTAACGCACATTCCAACAGGCCGCTTTGCGTCGCATCGCATTAAGGCGCAGCAGGCTTTCCGCCTTAATGAACGATTAGATTATCGAGTGCTCCTTGCCACGTCTGTGCGCTGGCGTACAAAGGTGGTAAAGAACATCGTGCAGAAACAGATTTTAAAAATGGCATGAATGTAAATTTTCCGCTGCGTGAGACAATCTCTCGCAGCGGAATCAACATTCCGTTACTTTGATTACTTGGTACCGACTACTTCGATATCCACGCGGCGGTCGGGCTGAAGGCAGGCGATAACCTTCCGGCTTTTGCGGCCAGTACAATCGCCAGGCTTCGTGGTCGGTTGCGTCTCGCCCAGGCCTTCTACGACCATGCGATTAGCCGCGATGTCTTTACCGACAAGATAATCCCGCACCGCATTCGCACGCTGCTCTGAAAGCTTTTGGTTGTATTGGTTGCTGCCGAAACGATCCGTATGGCCGGTGATATGGATCGAGTCGTAGTTTATGCCACCAAGATTCTGAGCAAAGCCATCCAATTCCCGCTTTCCTTCTGGCTTCAGCACGGCCTTATCAAAGGCAAATAGCGCATCTGCCGCGAAACTAATTTTCTGCGGTGCTGCTTTTTGCGGCGCAGGGGGTGGTACTAGCACTTGTGCAGGTTCCGGCGTTGCGGCGGCCAGCTTAGGTGCCGGCACGTCCGCTTTCTTGACGAGGTCAGGATCGCATTCTTCGATCGCCATTGCCGGTGTCCAAAAACCGGCGTGCCAGCATTCACCGTAGCTATTCTTAACCACCTTCGTACTGGTATCGGTCAAGTAACCGGGGAGCGCATTGGCGATACCGGGCAAGAATACCGCCATAATACTAAGCACCATTAATTTTTTTGTCGCATTCATGTTTGTTACTCCTGTTTATTCAAAATGGTATGAGCAAGACCATGATCGTTCAACATGAGCCGCCACACCGTTACGCACACTCGGAGAGTCTGCATTCAATTCCGGCACCACATTTTATAAAAGGGCCGCCTTGTAACGATGCAATAATCGGCTACTCTGTTGGAAAACTCTGTACGTTGGCGCACGTAGCAAACGAGTGTTCCTACCATTGGAGCATTGGGGTCGGGATAATAGGTACAATAGGTCAGCCTCATTGAGGTTTGTTTAAGAAGTGGTGGGCGGCACTCGTTACTCACCAATCCGCTACATTAAGGATGGCATGCCAGAACAAGATTTTGTAATAACCGGTGAATACATCGAATTGCACTCCCTGCTCAAGGTCGTGGGCGTGTGCGACAGCGGCGGCGCGGGCAAGCGAATTGTGGCGGATGGCCAAGTCTTTGTTGATGGCCAAGTTGAACTGCGCAAAGCCTGTAAAATTCGCGCGGGGCAAGTGGTCACGCTCGGCGATATTTGCATTCGTGTTTTGGCGGCTCCCTAAACCGATGGCACTCAAATCAACCATTTTTAAAGTCGCGTTAGAAATTGCCGACTTAGATCGCCCTTACTATCAAACCCACGCCCTTACCATCGCCCGCCATCCGTCTGAAACCGATGAACGCATGATGGTGCGGATTTTGGTTTTTGCACTACACGCAGAAGAAAATTTGAGCTTTGGTAAAGGCATTAGCAGCGATGGCGAGCCCGATCTCAGCGTCAAAGATTTAACCGGCAGTATTGAGCTTTGGATCGATGTCGGCCTACCCGATGAAAAACTGGTGCGGCGTGCCTGCGGGCAAGCCCGACAAGTCTACATTTACACGTATGGTGGACGCGGTGCCGATATGTGGTGGATGCAAAACCGTGACAAGCTTGAACGCAACGCCAATCTGGCTATCGTGAATATTCCTTTGGACATAAGCCGTGCACTGGCCAAGCTCGCACAGCGCAATATGCAACTGCAATGTACGATTCAAGAAGGGATGATTTGGTTTAACCAAGGCGAGGAAACAGTCGCCATCGAATTGAGTCGCGTCAAAGAAATTACCGACGAAGCCGCGCGGTTTTAATCCAATGTTCGTTTAAACCGTTTTAATCCCAGCACAATCACCACCAGCATAAACAGCGCCAGGGGCCAGAGGTTCGGGATAGCTTCCATCAGACCGTTGCCTTTCAGCATGATGCCGCGCACCAAACGTAAAAAATGCGTCAAGGGTAAAATTTCGCCTAAACGCTGCGCCCAAACCGGCATTCCGCGAAACGGAAACATAAATCCTGAAAGCAATATCGACGGCAGGAAAAAGAAAAAAGTCATTTGCATGGCCTGCATCTGATTGCGCGCAACGGTAGAAAACAACATTCCGACAGAGAGATTAGCGGCTATGAAGAGCAACACGCAGCTCAATAAAAATAGTAGTGAGCCTTGTATCGGCACTTGAAAAACCTGAGTGGAAATAACTAAAATCAGCACCACTTGAATATACCCCACCAGGATGTAGGGTACGATTTTACCCAGCATGACTTCCAGTGGATGCACCGGCATCGCCAATAAATGCTCCATCGTTCCGCGCTCACGTTCGCGCGTCATGGCTAATCCCGTCATCATAATTAGGGTCATGGTGAGGATAACCCCCATCAAACCCGGCACAATGTTGTACTGCGTAATCCCTTCGGGGTTATACCGCCGATGGATGATTAAATCGAAAGCGTTGCTACCGCCCGCCGCCGCTTGCGCCGACCCTTTTAAATCACGCGTTAATGCACTACGCGCTAATTCATTCAAGGCGGCAATAGCATTACTCGTTGCACTCGGGTCGCTGGCATCGGCTTCTACCAAGAGCGCGGGATGTTCGGCGCGCAGCAAGTCCCGCGAAAATCCGAGCGGTATATTGACCACAAATTGCACCGTACCCGCGGACAAAAGGCGTGTTCCTTCCGCTTCGCTTTTAGTGACTTGCACCAATTCAAAGTAGTCACTATTTTTCATAGCCGCTAGAAAGGTGCGCGAGAATTCACTTTGGTCGGCATTAATCACCGCCGTCGGTAAATGCTTGGGATCGGTATTAATGGCAAAGCCGAACAAGCCGAGTTGCATAAGCGGAACACCGACCATCATGGCGAACGTCAGGCGGTCACGCCGCATTTGAATAAATTCTTTAAGCGCCACGGCCACAAAGCGCGTCAACGAAAAACGGCTAACGGAATTCCGCTTCATCATGGATGCTCACCGGCTTGGGAGACCAGTTGTATAAACACGTCCTCCAGGCTCGGTTGCGCGCGCGTCCAAGTAAGATCGGCACGCGCTTGATACGGCGCGAGCGCACGCTCCAGCCCCGGCGCATCGCTGCCGGATACATGCAGAGCACCGCCGAACGGCACCACTTGGGTAACGCCGACCAACCTTTGAAGGGTTTCAGCCAATTGCATGAGGTCTGTTCCCACTACAATCCAAGTTGTTAAACCCGAACCCGAGGCCACTTGACTTGGCGTACCCTGGGTTAATATTTTCCCGAATGAAAGATAGGCTAAACGATGGCAACGTTCGGCTTCGTCCATATAATGGGTTGACACTAAGACGGTAATTCCCTCCGCCGCCAGTTGATGAATGGCCAACCAAAAATCGCGCCGGGCTTTGGGATCGACCCCCGCCGTCGGCTCGTCCAATAATAAAAGTTTCGGGTTGTGCAGTGTCGTTGCCGCTAAAGCCAAACGTTGCTTCCAACCACCCGAAAGGGTTCCGGCGAGTTGCGCCCGTCGATCCGCTAAACCTAAACGCTCAAGCGTCGTATTGACGACCTGTACACGATTCGATATCCCATAAATGCGCGCCACAAAATCCAAATTTTCCTGTACCGAAAGATCTTCGTAGAGCGAAAAACGCTGCGTCATATACCCGACTTCGCGTTTGATCTGCGCCGTTTCACGAATCACATCGTATCCCAGACATTGCCCCTCTCCCGCATCCGGAATCAGCAAGCCGCACAACAGACGAATCGATGTAGTTTTACCGCTACCATTGGGGCCCAAAAAACCGAAAATCTCGCCCCGCGCCACTTTCAACGTCAGGTCGTGTACCACGAGATGCCCGTCGAATGACTTTGTTAGGCCGCGTACATCGATAGCGACATCAAGGCTCATGGCACAATAATATCGACGGGCTGTCCGGGATGAAACTTAACGGCATCCTCCGGCATCAGCCGTGCTTCAGCCAAATAGACGAGCTTCGTGCGCGCCTCGTTGCTGTAAATCACCGGTGGCGTGTATTCGGCCTGTGTCGAAACATAGCTCACTTGGGCCTTGAGTTTTTCGCATCCATCGCACGTAATCTGCAGCGCCAAACCGATTTTAAACTTGGCCAATTGCGGTTCAGGAATAAAAAAACGTATTTTAATATTGGCCGGGGGTAACAAGGAGACCACCGGGAAACCGGCCGGTACCCACTCACCGGCGACGTAGATAGTGTCTTGCACTAAACCACTGACCGGTGATTTAACCGACTTTTGTTCCAGGCGCCATTGCGCTTGCTCAACAGCCGCTTGCGCCGCTTGCATCTCGGCGCGCGCTGCATTAATTTCGTCCGGACGCGCGCTTTGTTTCGTTACGCGTAATTGCGCGGCGATTTCAGCTACACGCGCTTGATCGCGATCACGTGCGGCGCGTGTCTGGTCTAAACGTTCCGGCGCAATAAAACGTTCTTTCACTAACTTTTCGTCCCGCAATAGCTGGGTTTGCGAAAGTTTCGCACTGGCGCGCGCTTGCGCCAATTGCGCTTCCACGGCATTTACTTCGTCTAAGCGTTTGCCTTTTTGTAGATCTTCCAAATGCGCAACGGCGCTTTGTAAGCGCGCTCCGGATTCTAGCCGCGCGGCCTGCTCATTTGCTTGCTCCAGAGCAAACAATGGCTCACCAACCTTAACCGGCATCCCACGCTGTACGGACAACACCGTTAGTTGACCCGCAAAAGGTGCGGCCACGCGCACGAACTCTCCTTCCACATAACCATGCAGTGCAGGTTTGGCCGTGGGTGTACAAGCCGCTAATAGAAGTGACGCAATCGGTAGAATGGAGATTAAGCGCATGGTATGCAATGCCGTCACGAAAGCGGACATTATAAGCGCTACTCGATTACCTGAGGATGACCAGAAATCTAAAACCACACCAAAAATAGCAAACTGGCCTGCTCACAATGACTGGCGTATCGCCAGTACCGCTTGATTACGCAGGGCTTTAAGTAACGAAAGTTCTTTTTCGGGGATGACAATTTCGCCCGAGCTGGCTTTGTCCGCATAAATCATCCCAAGCGGCTTGCCTTTGACCGTAATGGGAAACAAGACAAACGTCGCGGCTGTAATCGATTGCCGATACCACGCCGGAATACGAATAGCGATATTTGGGTCGTCGATATTGCTAATGAGAATGTCCGCGTTGTTCTTAAGCGCGACATGAAATACATCCGGCTGCTCTATCATGGAAAAACTAAAGGCATTGATGAGTTCCGACACACCATCGCCAAATCCGAATTTACCGCACATGGCATTGCGTCGACCATCTTTGATGCAAATAATAACGTGATTAAACCCCATCCCGCTGTACATCGTTTCCAAAATCATGCGTAAAAT
Organism: Betaproteobacteria bacterium; assembly: GCA_043783305.1. Lineage (GTDB taxonomy): Bacteria > Pseudomonadota > Gammaproteobacteria > Burkholderiales > Thiobacteraceae > RBG-16-58-11. The sequence continues at coordinate 21,439 of JAYVZN010000059.1, read as the reverse complement.
ATCATTCACAGTCACTTTTTCATCGATCAATGAATTACCAATATCCTGCAACCCGGCCGTTAGTATCGATTGAATTTCCTCGGTGTTACGCGGCGCGCTAGCCACCGCATTATCGAATTCAAAATGATGCATTTGCGGAGTTTCATGTAGAACAGCCGCCTCTAGCGCCGTTTGGGTCTGGCTCATGGCCGAGGTGGCTAATCCGGCAATATCGTGTAAAACAGGAAGGGTTGCTTGGGCGACAACTGCCGAGGCATCGCCGATACCGGCCCATTTAGAGGCGCGTTGCGCAAAACTACTTTGTTTAAGGTTAACGTTTACAACAGCCGCGAACTGCGCAATATCCTGCATCGATTTCTCCATCAGCTTGCTAAGCTGTGCTTTAGAAATTGGCAAACTATCGCCGAAACGCTCCATGAGTTGATACAAGGCTTTTGCGCGTTCCGCGTCGGGTGTGCAAAGAATAATGGCGCACAGCTCATTGGAAAAACTCGATAGGATGCGTAATTTGTCGGAATTGCTGTGCGCTTTTTTAACTTTCTCATGCGGCAATTTTTTCATGCTAAGAATCAATTGATCCGGAAAACCCCAACTCTTGGCGATGCCGATGCCCAAGTCCTCGTAAGACAAACCCAGTACTTGTGTGGATGCTTTATCCGGACTATGGCCTTTGGTTTGGATTAATTTATTTATTTCTTCCGATTCTTCCGGAAAATAAAACAAGGATAGTAACTGCCCTAAATTATGAAACATGGCGCAAATGAACGCCTCTTCGGCATCGCGTACCAGCGCTTGCGGCGCCATTTCGCGCGCCAGCATGCCCGCATAGAGAACTTTGACGAACTCTTCCTTTAAATGCTGTGCATGGCCTTTATTCTGCATGTTTTCGAACATCATTAGGCTCAAAGAGATCGAACGCACCGCATCGAAACCAAGAATGACAACGGCACGCGATACCGTGCTGATGGAACCGCCGCCGAAATGGTTGTACACGGCGGCGTTAACCAATTTCAAAAGTTTATTCGTTAAGGCAAAATCTTTTAAAATATGATTCGAGAGTTGATTAATACTTTCTTTATCCGAGGCGGTAATGCGATTGATCGCATTCATGGCCTCCGACAGTGCGGGAAAGTCACTTTTGTGTCGCATCCGTCGCAATAAAAATTCCAACGTGCTTTGCTTCGCATCACTGGTGGGCGACGGTAATTGAGCGGTTTCCGGTGAAAGATAAAGTTCCAGCGCGTTTTTCATCTGCTCCGTGTCTTCGAAGCGCTGCGCCGGATCTTTTTGCAGTGCTTTTAAAATCAGCGTGTCGAGCCTTTCGTCAATTTTTGAGCGGTGTTTAGACGGTTCTAAAATAGGATCGCTGACAATACGCCGCATCACATCCTGCACATCTTTACCGCGCACGGCATGCTGCCCCGTGAGCAATTCATACAGCATCATGCCCATAGAAAAAATATCCGATTTCGGGCCGAACGCTTCCTTCAAAATATATTCTGGCGCCATATACGCCGGTGTTCCCATCAAATATCCCGATTTCGTATCCTGGTTATTAATGCGCCCGGCAACACCAAAATCCATCACCCGGGCTACGCCGTTTGCACCAAGCAAAATATTGGAAGGTTTGATATCGCGATGAATAATACCGTGCCGATGGGCGTAACCGATGGCGTTCAAAATTTGTATGGCCAATTCAGCGCCCCGCACCGGCGAAACAGGCCCTTCTTCTTTTAGGACTTGCGCTAAAGTCGGGCCATCGATGAATTCAAAAACTAAGTAGGGTTGTCCAGACTGCTCACCCGCATCGAACAAGGTCACAATATTGGGGTGTTGTAGACGACTGACGGTACGTGCTTCGGCCAATAAACTTTCCATATTGGCGGCTTGTTCTGCTGATGAGGCAAATTGCAGGGTTTTAATCGCAACCTCGCGATCCAGGTGCGGATCGTGCGCTAAATAGACTTCACTTTGATTGCCCTTACCCAAGAGCCGAATCAAGCGAAAACGTCCGATCAAGGTCGGTAAAGAGGTTGTTTCAAAGGAAGATGTGCTTGCTGGCATACTGTATTCATCGAATTAATAAGAACGTAGTCCTTGCACCTCGTACCGATAGGCAATTCTGTTACTATCTACTGGTTATATCGACAGCAATTTTAGGAGCTTTAAAAATGAAAAAATTTCTGATTTTGGCCCTACTGACGGCTTTTAGCTTTAGTACACTAACGACCGATGCCTACGCCAAGCGTTTTGGCGGTGGTAAGAGCTTTGGTAAGCAGCGCGAACAAGTTACGCAACCGGCTAGCCCGCGCCCTACAGGCAGCCCTACGGCACCCGCCGCAGGGGGCCGATCTTGGCTGGGCCCGCTGGCAGGCTTAGCCGCCGGTGGACTTCTAGCCTCCATGTTCATGGGGCATGGTTTCGACGGCCTTAAAATGTTCGATATTTTGTTGGTAGTGGGTCTGGCAGCCGGCGCTTATTTCTTGTTCCGACGCATGCGCCAAGCACAAGCACCGCAGCCCATGCAATATGCCGGTATGCCGCAGCCGGGAATAACCACACCCGCATTCATGGCCGATAGCACAGCATCCACCGTTCCCGGCAACAACACCCGCCCGGATTGGTTCGAGGACGAACCTTTTCTACGTGCGGCTAAAGGTCATTTTATTCGTTTACAAGAAGCCTATGATCGTGGCGACTTGCAGGATATTCGTGAATACACGACACCGGAAGTTTTTGCCGAAGTTCAACTACAGCTGCAAGAACGTGGTAGCGCCAAGAATAAAACCGATATCCTGCAACTCAATGCCGATATGGTGAGTGTCGTGACCGAAGATAATTGGGTAATCGCCAGCGTACGTTTCACCGGCCTGCTGCGCGAAGAAGAAGGTGCAACGGCGACGGCTATCAATGAAGTTTGGCATATCCAAAAATCGGCGGCAGATCAAAACGCCAGTTGGTTTGTGGCGGGCATACAGCAAGCTTAAAAGGCAGTACGGGCTTGACCGGCATTCCCCGGTCAAGCCCAGTTTTAAGCGGTAATCGTAACCGGCGTACCCGCTTCTACGCGATCAAATAAATCCACCACATCCTCATTGCGCATGCGCACGCAACCATGCGATCCCGGCGCACCCATTGCAACGATATCCGGGGTACCGTGGATATAAATTAAGCGGCGCATGGTATCCACCGTACCTTTGCGATTAAAGCCAGGCTCACAACCGGAAAGCCAGAGAATGCGCGTTAAAATCCAGTCCCTTTTGGGAAATTGCGCCGCTAATTCGGGCGTGTAGATTTCGCCCGTTGGGCGTCTGCGCACGAATACCGTATTCGCGGTTTGCCCCGCGCCGATTTTGGCGCGAATCACATGTTGGCCGCGCGGCGTACAGTAACTACCGTCTTGCTCGCCGACTCCGGCGGCGGCTGTAGAGACCGTATAGCGTTTTTCTACAACCCCCTGCTCGTCCAGCAAGCTCAAGCTTTGCGCCGCGATACTGATATGGATCGATTGCTTCATCGCATGATTATTCATATTTAAAAATTACGCGTTTTCTGCGTCCGCCGCTAGCGCTCGGCGCCGTTGCGCAAAGAAATCGGACAATAATTGTCCGCAGTCTTGCGCCAGAACACCGCCTTCAATCTGTGCGTGAAAGTTTAATCGCGGCTCCGCAAACAAATTTACCACACTGCCATGCGCGCCGGTCTTGGCATCACGCGCGCCATACACCACGCGCGCGATGCGCGCATGCATGATCGCTCCAGCGCACATAATGCAAGGTTCAAGAGTCACGTACAAGGAGCACCCCGGCAGCCGGTAATTATCCAAGCTTTGCGCCGCATCGCGCAAAGCTTGGATCTCCGCGTGTGCGCTGGGGTCGCGCCCGGAAATCGGCCGGTTAAAACCGCGCCCGATAATCACCCCGTCTTTCACCACCACCGCACCCACCGGCACCTCGCCTTCTGCCCATGCCTGCTGCGCCAGACTCAAGGCCTCGCGCATAAAAATTTCATCCGTATTTTCCAAGCTAGTCATTTACAATCCAACAACAAAATGGGTTGTGCCAAGTATACCGCGCCATCGATCACCTACCGCTATCGTTCTCCGAGCAAGCGAATCGACACGATGCTTTTTCAAACCTATATTTTGCAGCCTCCATAACTTCCAGCGCACATCAATAAGTTACAATTCAAAACCATGCCAACTAACGATATGAATCAAGCCATCCAAGCCAATGTGCGCGTAGCGCTAGCCGAAGATATCGGCAGCGGAGATTTAACCGCACAACTTATCCCTCCCGAGCATCAGGCGCAAGCCACGCTGATCGCGCGCGAAGCCGCCGTACTCTGCGGTTGCCCCTGGTTCGAAGCCTGCTTTATTGCACTCGATCCCAACATCCAATTTCATTGGCACATCAACGAGGGCATCGACTTTACCGCCAATGCAACCCTATGCGAGATCAGCGGCAATGCGCGCGCCATCCTCAGTGCCGAACGCCCTGCCCTCAATTTTTTACAAACCTTGTCCGGGTGTGCCACGATCACCCGCCACTATGTGCAAGCGCTTGCCGGCACCGACACCGTTATCATGGACACGCGCAAAACCCTACCAGGACTGCGTCTTGCACAAAAATACGCCGTCAAAATCGGCGGTGGTAAAAATCAACGCATCGGCCTATTCGATGGCGTGCTCATCAAAGAAAATCATATTGCCGCAGCCGGAAGTATCGGCGCAGCGCTTGCCGCCGCACAGCGACAAACACCTCCCGGGATATCAATCCAGATCGAAGTCGAATCCCTGGCTGAACTGGAACAAGCCTTGGCATCCGGCGCGCAACTTATCCTGCTCGATAATTTCGATCTCGAACAATTACGCGCCGCCGTACAACTCACCAACAAGCGCGCCGTACTCGAAGCCTCGGGTGGGATTAGTTTTGAAAGCGTTCGTGCTATTGCAAAATGCGGCGTAGATCGCATTTCAATTGGTGCTTTAACTAAGCACGTGCAGGCGGTGGATTTTTCATTGCGGGTGAAGACCTAACGTTCCACTTGCACACTTCGGAAAAAAAACGTGAAAACCATAGCAAAAATTTAACCAGGCAAACTCCAACTACACCGGTGGACTCACCGCGGTCTGATTTTGATCGACGCATCTGTCTATAAAAAGTTACAAGCTAAGCCATTTTAATATTGTGCTTGACATATTCATTGATATTCCGTAATTTCTGTTATAACAGAAATAAAAGAAAGAAAACAATGAAAATCACACCGGTTATGGAACGCTTTATTCTGCATTGGGGTGAAATGGGCAGCCGTTGGGGTGTAAACCGCACGGTATCGCAAATTCATGCTTTGCTCTACCTTAGCGAAGAACCGCTCACGGCCGAGACCATTGCTGAAATGTTGGAGGTTGCTCGTTCGAATGTCAGCACCAGCCTGCGCGAATTGCAGGGCTGGGGTTTGGTGAAGATCGTGCATCTGCGCGGTGATCGTCGTGATCACTTTGAAGCGCATCACGATGTGCGTGAAATTTTCCGCGTGGTGGTCGAGGAACGTAAAAAACGTGAAATCGACCCAACCCTAACGGTATTGCGGTCTTGCGCCACAGAAGTCGGTAGCGAAACACCTAAAGCTATTCGCGAGCGCATGCAAAATACTTTGGAGTTTATGGAGCAGTTGACAGGTGTCTACGACGAAGTTCAAAAACTATCCGATGCCAACTTATTTGCTTGGCTAAAAACCGGGATAAAAGCGCGCAAATTAATGGGTTGATTTTTTTATCCGTACATTTCTGTTTTAACAGAAATGTACGAAATAACGAAAGGGAGAATTTATGCGAATTTTGATCACGGGCGCAACTGGGTTTATCGGCTCAGCTATTGCCAATACGTTACAACAACGGGGACACCAAATCATTGCTGGCGTGCATCGGGCCAAGCGCACGCGATTGACACAGAATACGGAGTGCATGCAGCTCGACTTTCGGAACGATACCGCAGAAAGCATATGGCAGCCGCGACTGATCGGTGTGGATATTGTAATTAACACCATCGGTATTCTACGTGAAACGCGACATGCTTCTTTTGCCGCATTGCACCATCTCGCCCCACAAGCCTTGTTTCGCGCTTGTGAAAGTTCCGGTGTCAAACGCGTAATTCAGATTTCAGCCTTAGGCGCGGATGGGCATGCAGAAAGCCGTTATCACGCTACAAAAAAAGCAGCGGACGATGCATTGCGTACCTGCGATTTAGATTGGAGTATCCTGCAGCCATCGGTGGTGTTTGGACCCGGTGGTGCCAGTACGGAATTATTTTTGCGTTTGGCCAGCCTACCGTTGATGCCGCTGGTCGGCAAGGGCGAACAGCGAATGCAACCGATTCACATTGATGACTTGACCGCACTAGTGGTTAAACTCTGTGAACAAACTCGGACCAGCAGACAAACCATCGCTGCCGTGGGTCCCATGCCGGTCACCCTGCGCGAGATGTTGGCTGCGTATCGACAGGGCCTACGCTTGCAGCCGGTTTTTGTATTTAAAACGCCATTATTATTAATCCGCTGGGTCGCCAGGTTGGGGGATTGGCTTAAGGTGGGGGCGCTAAGCACGGAAACCCTCAACATGCTACTACGTGGCAATACCGCGTCGGCACAAACCATCTCTGGAATATTGGGCTATGCGCCGCGCCCATTAGCGGAATTTATCCAGTCGCAACATGCACCAGCCTATCGCTTGCGCGCACAGTGGTCCTGGCTAAGACCACTGTTACTCATGAGTGTCGCGATCATGTGGGTCGTGGCAGGCATCGCAAGTTGGTTGTATGGCCGCGATCTTGGTTTGTCGCTACTTACAAAATTGGGGTTTAGCACAAATAGTGCGCTGTCTGCCTTTCAGTTGGCTTGTGGCCTGGATGTCGTTATGGGGTTAGTAACACTACTCAAACCCAGCCGTCTGTTGTGGCAAATTCAGCTGGGGGTAATGGTTTTTTATACTATTGCTCTAACTTTTATTGCACCACCGCTATGGATTGATCCGTTTGGTCCGTTGATAAAAAATTTACCCATCGCCGTAGTACTCGTAATTTTAAAGGTAACGGAACCAGGACATTAAAATGGATTATGCAACGGTCAAAACGCTGCACATTATTTCGGCCACAATATTTTTTGGCACTGGTTTGGGTACGGCTTTCAGTCTATGGAACGCGAACCGCAGTGGTAACACGCAAGTCATCGCCAGCGTCGCAAAACAAGTGGTGTTGGCAGATTGGATTTTCACCACACCTAGCGTAATTTTTCAACCGCTCTCCGGCGCTTGGCTCGCACAGACTGCGGGTTATTCGTGGAGCGGTTGGATTAACTTGTCATTAGCACTGTATCTTTTTGCCGGTGCATGTTGGTTGCCGGTAGTGTGGCTGCAACTGCGTATGCGCGATATCGCACAAATTGCCGTCATAACGCGCCAAGCTTTGCCACCGCGCTACTGGCGCTATGCTCGCGCTTGGTTTTGGCTGGGTGTACCCGCCTTTAGCGCCATTATTATGGTGTTCTTCTTGATGGTCTTTAAACGTGTGTGAGGAGACAGAAATGCCGCAACCTGAATTAACTTTGTTTTACGACAGCACTTGCCCTATCTGCGCTTGGGAAAAACGCAATCTTGCGCGCAAGGATAAGCGTGGCTGCATTGGCTTCATCGATATTCATGCGACGGATTTTAAGCCTGAAGTTTATGGTGTCACGATGCCTGAGTTGATGGAGCGATTGCACGCCATGACTGCCGATGGCCGCATGATTAAGGGTGTCGATACGCTGATCGAATCCTATCGCGCAGTAGGTTGGTGGTGGGCTTATAAACCCATCGCAATGATTCCTCGTCCGTGGGCAGAGCGCGCTTATGGTTGGTTCGCCGATCACCGCTATGCACTTTCAAAGCATATTGGCTGGATGTTTGGGGCGGTGTGTCAGGCGGAAGTGTGCCGAAAAAGGCGCTAGGTGATTTTACGCACCGCACACGGTGTCTTTATTTCGGCTACGGTTGTCAATGAAATAGATATTTTTTAATCGATCTTTATTTCATTACACCCATGCGACCAAGGGCCGTTATTCAGTGAAATGGGCTTCGTTTCGCGACATAATTTCTCTCACGTTCTATCCACCACGTGCGCCATAATATAACGCTTAACCGCCTCCGTATCTCGTTCTATCACTTCCACGCGCTGTGGTAGGTTTTCAATATTTTCCAAATCTTTAGGTCGTTCCGGATCGTGCCCCAAAGATTCGCGGATAGCCTCTTCAAATTTTGCGGGTAGCGCGGTTTCAAGACAAATCAATGGTACGCCTGCCTCGCGATATTCCAATCCCACTTTAAAACCATCGGCGGTGTGCGGGTCGATCATCTGCCCGTAGTGTTCGTATACGGTACGGATGGTTTGCATACGATCGGCATGACTGCTTTCGCCGGACACAAATCCAAATTCTTTGACCTTAGCAAAAGCGGCACCGGATAATTCAAAGCCTTGTCCTTGATCGACCTTACCCCACAGTTTTTGAATTTCGGCGGCATCGCGTCCCACGGCATCGAAGATCATGCGCTCGAAATTGGAGGCTTTGGAAATATCCATGGAAGGGCTGGAGGTGTGCACAGTTTGTGCGCGCGGCGTATAGCGACCGGTTTTGAAAAATTCGTCTAAAACATCGTTTTCATTCGTGGCTACGATCAGACGCTTGATCGGCAGGCCCATGCTGCGCGCAATGTGCGCCGCACACACATTGCCGAAATTACCGGAAGGCACCGCGAAAGAAACTAAATCGCCGACATTTTTAACCACAGCAAAGTAGGCTTTGAAATAATAAACAAGCTGCGCAGAAACACGACCCCAGTTAATGGAATTTACCGCACCAATTTTGTATTGGGTTTTAAATGCAAGGTCGTTGGACACCGCTTTGACGATGTCTTGGCAATCGTCGAAGGCACCGCGCACGGCTAGATTAAAAATATTCGGGTCTTGTAATGAATACATTTGCGCGCGTTGGAACGGTGTCATTTTGCCGTGCGGCGAGAGCATAAACACACGTATGCCGCGCTTGCCGCGCATGGCATATTCTGCAGCCGACCCGGTATCACCGGAAGTTGCACCCAGGATATTGATCGACTCCTGTTTTTGTGCCAATGCGTATTCGAACAAATTGCCGAGCAGTTGCATCGCCATATCTTTAAACGCCAGTGTCGGGCCGTTGGACAGTGCCAAAATATGTAAGCCTGGCTCTAACGTCCGCAGCGGGGCAATATCGGCTGCATTTTCACCCGGACGGGAATGGCAAAAAACTTGGGGTGTATAGGCACGTTCGATGCAGGCGCGTAAATCGGTTGCTGGAATATCGGTGGCGAATTTGGACAACACCGCAAAGGCCAATTCAGGGTAATTAAATTTTTGCCATAGCTTTAACTCGTCATGGCTGATCTGCGGATACGTTTCCGGTAGATACAAACCACCATCCGGTGCTAAACCACCGAGCAATATTTGTAAAAAACTTTGTGTCGGCGCAGCGCCGCGCGTGGAAAGATATTGCATACTTAACCCAATGTTTCTAAACGCAAGCGCGTAACCTTGCTCGGGATGGTCGGCAGGTTTTCAATTTTTGCGATGGCTTGGTCGATATTTTTTTCAACAGTCTCGTGGGTCAGGATAATGATATCCACTTGCTCTTGCCCTTCGTCCGGTTCCTTTTGGATCATGGCATCGATGGAGATTTCCAAATCCGCCAAGATGCGCGTGATCTCCGCCAAGACACCGGGTTGATCAACGGCGCGCATGCGCAAATAGTAGGCCGTGCGCACTTCCGACATGGGTAGAATCGGCTCGAAAGACAGTGCATCGGGTTGAAAGGCCAGATGCGGAACACGGTTTTCCGGGTCGGCAGTATGCATCCGCGTGATGTCGACCAGATCGGCCACTACGGAGGAGGCGGTCGGTTCAGCACCAGCACCGCGGCCATAGTATAGCGTCGCACCCACGGCATCGCCTTTGACCAATACCGCGTTCATTACGCCTTCGACATTGGCGATCAAACGTTTTGTCGGAATCAAAGTGGGATGCACGCGTAACTCAATACCCTTAGGCGTGCGTTTGGTAATGCCCAGCAACTTGATGCGATAGCCCAATTGCTCGGCGTACTGAATATCTTCTTTGGTGAGCTTGGAAATGCCTTCGGTGTAGGCTTTGTCGAACTGCACAGGGGTGCCAAAAGCAATCGCCGACAAAATCGTCAGCTTGTGTGCGGCATCCACGCCTTCGATATCGAAGGTTGGATCGGATTCGGCATAACCCAAACTTTGGGCTTCGGCTAACACCGTCTCAAAGCTCAAACCTTTGTCGCGCATTTCGGACAAGATGAAATTCGTAGTCCCGTTGATGATGCCAGCGATCCATTCAATACGATTCGCGGTCAGCCCTTCCCGCACAGCTTTAATAATCGGAATGCCGCCTGCCACAGCCGCTTCAAAAGCCACCATCACACCTTTGGCTTGCGCGGCGGCAAAGATCTCGTTGCCATGCATGGCGAGCAAGGCTTTATTTGCCGTCACGACGTGCTTGCCGTTGGCAATGGCTCTAAGCACTAAAGTTTTAGCTAGGTCGATACCACCCATCATCTCCACAACGATATCGATTTCCGGGTGGTCCACCACTTGCAGCGGATCGGTGGTGAGGGTGATGTCTGCGCCGGCATATTTTTTCTTGGCTTTTTCCAGATCGCGCACGGCGGCAATTTTGACGCGAATAGCGCGACCGGCACGGCGCGTAATTTCTACTTCGTTACGCCGCAGCACGGTGAGCGTGCCGCCGCCGACAGTACCGAGACCGAGCAATCCGACATTAACAGGATTCATAACAGGCCATCTTTCTTAAACATATCGCGTAGCCCGCGAATGGCCTGGCGTGTACGCGAATCATTTTCAATAAGGGAAAAGCGCACATGGTCGTCGCCAAAATCGCCAAAACCGATGCCGGGCGAAACTGCAACTTTGGCATCGAGTAGAATTTTTTTCGAAAACTCCAGCGAACCCATCGCCTTATACGGCTCCGGAATGGGTGCCCACACAAACATGGTCGCCTTGGGTTTTTCGATGATCCAATTAATGGAATCGAGTCCTTTGCACAGCGAATCGCGACGCGCTTGGTACATGACGCGGATATCTTCCACGCAATCTTGCGGCCCTTCCAGCGCTAAAATCGAGGCCACTTGGATTGGTGTAAATGTGCCATAGTCGTGATAACTCTTAATCCGCGCCAGCGCGCCGACGAGATCTTTATTACCCACCATAAAACCCACACGCCACCCCGGCATGTTATAGCTTTTGGAGAGTGTAAAAAACTCAACGGCGATTTCTTTCGCACGCGGCACTTGCAAGATCGAAGGCGCTTTATATCCGTCAAACACGATATCGGCGTAGGCGATGTCGTGTACAACCCAAATATGGTGCTCTAAACAGATCGCGATCACTTTTTCAAAAAAAGGTAAATCCACACATTGCGTCGTCGGATTGCTGGGGAAATTCAGAATCAACATTTTGGGCTTGGGAAACGAACTCACAATCGCTTCTTCCAACGCCTGAAAAAAATCCACCCCGGATTTCATCGGGATGTGCCGAATATCCGCACCGGCAATCACCGGGCCATAAATATGAATAGGATAGCTCGGATTAGGCACTAAGACGATATCACCTTGATCTAGCGTTGCCAGCGCGAGATGGGCAATGCCCTCTTTTGAACCGATGGTAACAATCGCTTCATTGTCGGGATTGATATCAACGTCGTAACGGGTTTTGTACCAAGTCGCAATCGCGCGGCGTAAGCGTGGAATGCCTTTGGAGACCGAGTAGCGATGAGTATCGCCGCGCTGCGCGGACTCGATTAATTTGTCAACGATGTGCTTCGGTGTCGGCTGGTCCGGGTTACCCATGCCGAAGTCGATAATGTCTTCGCCGCGTTTCCGTGCCGCCGCCTTCAATTCGCCGGTAATATTGAACACATACGGCGGAAGCCGCTTGATTCTGGAGAACGCTTCCATAGGCCGCCCAAAGCTAAAAATTCTGCTAAAAGTCTAAAAAAGTTATAATCTTACAGCACCCTATGCACACTCGCAATTAGCCCGCCGATGAAACTACATTTAACACAAGCCGCCGGTCAGAACCTGTTTACCGCTTATGGCGAAGGCTATGTGCAGGTCAATCAACAGCGTTTTGAAAACAGCGTGATTGTTATGCCGGAACAGTTGATTGCAGATTGGCCGCCGCGCTCTTTGGAACAACTAACCGAAGCACATTTCGCCCACATCGCCTCTCTGCAACCGGAAATTGTCCTGCTGGGCACGGGAAATATGCTGCGTTTTCCGCATCCACGCTTAAGTAAGGCCTTGTCTCAGGCTGGCATTGGCTTCGAAGTGATGGATACATTCGCCGCCGCGCGCACCTACAATATTTTGATGGGAGAAGGTCGGCGCGTAGCAGCGGCCCTACTACTCTAAGGCCGGTAGAATTTGTTCGAATGACTCAATTGCCGCAAAATCCTCGACTTCTTTCCGTGCCTGTCGACTATCCGGCTGATAAATGGCCAGCAGGTGCTCGATGCCGTAACCGCGCGCGGAACGCAGCACCGGCAAGCTATCATCGATGAGTAAGGTATTTTTAGGATTGAAGGCTTCCAAACGCTGTAAACGTTGCCAAAAACCCGGATTCTCTTTGGGGATGCCGACGCGATGCGCGCTAATCAACGTGTGAAAGTGCGGATGCAATCCGGTCTTATTCATTTTGAGCGTCAGGCTTTTATGATGGGCGTTCGTTAGCAGCACCACGCGCTTACCGACGGCGCGCAATTGCTGTAAAAAGGGGACGACTTGCGGATGTACTGCAATTAAATGTGCAACCTCTTGTTTAAGACGCTCGATATCTAAGTCCAACTCTTGGCTCCAGTAATCGACGCAATACCACTGCATGGTACCGGCCACGCGGTTATAGCGCTGCATCAATTCATGCTGCGCCGCTTCAAGCGTTAAGTTATGGTGCTCGGCATAGCGGATCGGTACATGCTTGAGCCAGAAATAGTTGTCGTAATGCAGGTCGAGTAGTGTGCCGTCCATGTCCAGAAACACAGACTGGATACGCTTCCAGGAAATCATAATTTAAAACAAAAATTCTTTTAATACGCCGTTGCGGCGCAATATTTTACGTAAATTTTGCAGCGCTTCCATTTGAATCTGGCGTACCCGTTCACGGGTAATGTGGTGTGCGGCGGCAACACTTTCCAACGTACTGATGTCGTGGCCGTTAAGGCCGAATCGACGTTCAATTACGCTACGCTGCTTTTCGGTCAGTTGGCTTAGCCATTCATGGACATATTTTTCCACTTCGGCTTGCTGTAGATGTGCATCGGGTAATACCCCTTGCTCATCGGGAATCGCCTCGCCGATAGACAGACTAGGATCAATATCCAACGGGGCATCGAGTGAAGCGGTGCGCTCATTGAGTCCCAACACATAGCGTACTTCTTCGACATCGCGATCAACGAGGTGCGCGATGTCTTCCACCGTTGGATCCGGTACACCGTGGGATTCGAGATGACGCTGGGCGCGTAAAAAAATATTCAGTTCTTTAATAATATGTACTGGCAAGCGGATCGTACGCGACTGATTCATGATGGCGCGCTCGATATTTTGGCGAATCCACCAAGTCGCATAAGTGGAGAAACGAAAACCACGTTCCGGCTCGAATTTTTCCAACGCGTGAATCAGACCCAGGTTGCCCTCTTCAATTAAATCAAGCAGCGCCATGCCGCGGTTTACATAGTGCTTGGCGATATTTACGACCAGCCGCAAATTGCATTCGATCATGCGTTGGCGTGCGGCAAAATCACCGGTTTTCATTAAACGCGATAAACGTTGTTCTTCGGCTGGTGTGAGGAGCGCGTTTTGACCAATGTCGTTAAGATAGATTTGCGTTACATCGGTTTGTGCATCGAGTAAATACGGTTCAACCTCATTTTCAACCTCCGATATTTCACTCTCCTCGGCCGCTTCATTCGGCTCGGTGTCCTGAGATTCATTTTGACCAGGGTCGCTCGGATCGGTAATCATGGTGTCCTATCGTTCGGTAAATATTTTAGCGGGTCGGTCGGTTTACCTAAATAGCGAATCTCAAAATGCAATTTCACCCGATCTGCATCACTACTCCCCATTTCGGCGATGCGTTGCCCTTTCACCACGCTTTGCCCTTCACGTACCAATACTTGATTATTGTGCGCATACACACTGAAAAAGCTCTTATTGTGTTTGATAATAATCAGTTTTCCGTAACCGCGTAAAGTGCTGCCGATGTGGACTACTTTTCCAGCCGCCGCCGCCGTCACGGGTTGCCCAAGGGTACCACCAATATCCAATCCTTTGGTACTGCCATTGTCATTAAAGTTTGCCAGAATCTTACCGGTGGCCGGCCACCCCCAATCCAGTTTATCGTCATCCTCCGCCCCCCCCGCCTTTACTGGATCGGGTTCTACTGCCGTTCTAGGCGCGGGTGTTTTAATAATTTCTGGTTTCAGAATGGCGGTTGTTGCTGATTTAACGCTCTCTCTATTCATTTGCGCCAAGGCTTGTTCTGAATAAATTTGTTTGAGCGCCTTGGGTTCCGTTTTGAGAATAATTTCGCCGGGTACTAACGGTTTAGCTTCTAGTATTGGGGCTGGTTTCAGGGGACTCGTACCCTCTGACGGCGTGGCAACTAGGCGTAATATTTGGCCGATACGAATGGTGTAAGGCATCGGGATACTGTTCCAAGATGCGATTTCTTTATAATCGTATCCGTGTTCCAACGCGATGCTGTAAAGCGTATCGCCTTTTTGTACCGTATAACTTTGCGGGCGCCAATCCGGTTCTTTAACCGACTTTACTTTCGGGGCTACGCTTCCCGACGAGCGCTCTATCACCGGGGCTCGCGGTGTTGTGCTCACACAGGCTGTTAACGTTAGCAGTATTGCGACACTCAGTAGTCCAAATTTAAAATTGCGCCGTAATGCCAAAATTTTTCCTAATTTTAAAATCGATTTAAGCGACCCCACCCAACAGTGGCACAAATTTTACCTCACCCATTTCCAGATACTGAAAACCTTCCGTCGTTCGCTCGACCACGGTTAGTTTTTGGGTTTCTGCGCCAATGGGCATCACCAAACGGCCACCCATCGCCAATTGCGCTAATAATTCCTCTGGAATATGCGTCGCAGCGGCCGCCATTATAATCGCGTTATACGGTGCAAATTCCGCTAGCCCTAAGGTACCGTCGGCGTATTTTATTTTCACGTTGTTCAGGCGAATTTCACGCAAATTTTTGCGTGCTTTTGCGATCAAGGGTGCGATGCGCTCCATCGAATGAACCGATTTGGCGACACGCCCCAAGACAGCCGCTTGATAGCCGCATCCGGTGCCGATTTCCAAGGCTTGAGCAATCGATTTTCCGCCACGCGCCAATTCGATCATGCGCGCCACGATATAGGGTTGCGAGATGGTTTGGCCAAAACCAATCGGTAGTGAAATATCTTCATAGGCGCGGCTGGACAAGGCTTCGTCGACAAAAATATGGCGCGGTATATCGTTCATCGCACTCAGCACCACTTCATCGGTAATGCCTTGCGCGCGCAGGCGTTCGAGCATGCGCGCCCGCGTACGCTGCGAAGTCATGCCAATACCGGAAAAGCGCTGATTCATGGCTGCATCCAACGTCGCATGGTATCCAGCGTATCGTATTGTGTGAGGTCGATTTGCAAAGGTGTTATTGAAACACGGCGGTTAGCCACCGCATGAAAATCGGTGCCGATGCCAGCATCTTGTGCCAAACCTGCGGCACCCACCCAATACACGGTCTCGCCACGCGGGTTGGTGCTTTTCATCACCGGTTCCGCTTTATGCCGTTTACCCAAGCGGGTAATTTCCGTGCCTTGCAGTTCTATGAATGGTAAGTCCGGTACATTTACATTCAGTAGCATGGGTTGCGCAAAGGGTTGCTTGCAAAAACGTTGCACTAAATCCAGCGCAATACTCGCAGCGGTAGTGTAATGACCCGCTGTAACACCGGCAAGCGAGATGGCAACAGATGGGATTCCCAACAAAAACCCTTCTGTTGCCGCCGCAACGGTACCGGAATAGATCGTGTCATCCCCCATATTTGCGCCGTGATTAATACCGGATACGACCATATCCGGTAGTTGTTCCAGCATACCGGTTACGGCTAGGTGTACACAATCCGTGGGAGTACCGTTCACATAAGAAAAACCACTCGGCGCTTTGCGCAAAAGCAGTGGACGATCCAGCGTCAGAGAGTTACTGGCACCACTCCGGTCGCGCTCCGGTGCCACGACAGTCACGTCGGCAATCGTACCCAGTGCCTCTGCCAGCGCAGCAAGCCCCGGTGCAAAATAGCCATCGTCATTGGAAATTAAGATACGCATGCGTTACCCGTTTCGCGTTGCTGGCCCCGAGTTCACCTCGAAACCCGAACTATGAAACGGGGCATGGAAGATGGTCGGGACGAGAGGATTTGAACCTCCGACCACTTGTCCCCCAGACAAGTACGCTACCAGGCTGCGCTACGCCCCGACGAGAGTTGTAATTATAACGAACCCACAGCACTTCCGGAAAGGCATACTGTGATATAAATCAGAAAATTATGCTTGCAGATAAAGCAAAATGCTTTGAATTTCTTTGCGCACAGAAGCCTGATCGATGCTGTCACGCGGGAGTGGCACCGACTCACTGGTGCGTGCAACGCTTTCTAAAGACAGCGCATCGTCCAGCCGATTGCGTGCTCCGCTAATGGTAAACCCTTGCGCGTAGAGTAAATCGCGAATACGACGTATCAATAAAACTTCATGGTGTTGGTAATAACGCCGGTTACCGCGCCGCTTGACTGGTTTGAGTTGCGTAAACTCTTGTTCCCAATAGCGCAGCACATGCGGTTTAACCCCGCACAACTCGCTGACTTCACCAATGGTGAAGTAGCGCTTGGCCGGGATCGGCGGTAGATCAGTTTTCGTTTGACTGTTTTCCAGCATAAGAAGCTTCGACCATCGCCTTCAGCTTTTGGCTGGCATGAAAAGTAACGACACGGCGCGCCGAAATTGGAATTTCGGCACCGGTTTTCGGGTTGCGGCCCGGGCGTTGTGGTTTATCACGCAACTGAAAATTGCCGAAACCGGAGAGCTTAACGCTATCTCCTTGTTCCAGCGCCTGGCGTACTTCTTCGAAGAAAGATTCCACCATATCTTTCGCCTCGCGCTTATTTAGTCCGACTTTTTCAAAAATCATGTCGGCTAGCTCAGCCTTGGTTAAGGTCATTATCGCTCCTCACGATCCCAAAATATTATCTTAGTTTTGCCCCGAAACGATCTGACAAGACCTGGGTCAGGCGGGTGACGACCACGTCAACTTCAGGGTCGGTCATTGTCTTTTGAGTATCCTGCAATAATATTTTAAATGCAATACTTTTCTTACCATAATCAATACCTTTGCCGCTATATAGGTCAAAAATACCGATCTCTATAACGTGTTCCGGGCTTACATTGTACAGCGCCGAAAGCATGTCTGTTGACGCTACATTTTCGTCGACAATTACTGCAATATCCCGACGTACGGCCTGATATTTGGATATTTCAACGAAGTTTGGCAGTTTGCAGGCCAATACGGCGGACAATGACAACTCGAATACCGTCGGCGCTTGCGGTAATCCGTACTGCTGTACCCACTTTGGGTGAAGAACCCCGACCCAACCAAGCGCTACGCCACCCAATAAGACGCGTGCCGACTGTCCGGGATGCAGGGCCGGGTGTAAGGCGCGCTCAAAACTTGCCTCGACCGGCCAAAGCAAGACTTCCAAATCTCCTTTGGCATCAAAAAAGTCTACGTTACGCGCTGCGCTTCCCCACTGCTCTTTGAGTGCGGCTCCATAACTTAAACCCGCCACATAGGTTGGTTGTTCGATGTTGTCCGTCGTGGATTGAAATACCCGCCCTACTTCAAATATCCGCACGCGATCCTGTTTGCGACTTAGGTTATAGCGCAAACATTCAACTAAACCGCCGATCAATGTTGAGCGCATCACGCCAAGTTGTGAAGCAATCGGGTTTTTCAAAGGGACTGGGGCCGTATTCGCCGCGAAATCCATTTCCCAACCGGGTTCCACGAAGCTATAGGTAACAACTTCTTGATAATCGCGTGCGACTAAACGTTCCCGTATTTGCTCTGTTGTGCGCGCCGTTTCAGTACGCGGCAGCATGACCAAGCACGCATGCGGCGCAATAGCGGGGATATTGTCATAGCTATGCAAACGGGCGACTTCTTCGATTAAATCCTCTTCAATGCACAGATCGAAACGATAGCTTGGTGGGGTCACCCAAAAATCATTATTTTCCTCTTGAAACAATAACTGCATGCTTCGAAGTAAGGTTGCGATTGCGTTCTGTGTAAATTCCAAACCCAGTACTTTGCCGATACGGGATAAGCGTAATTTAATCGGCTTGCGCTCGGGTAACGTCGCGATAGATTCGGTGATCGGGCCTGCCGTGCCGCCGCAAATATCGAGCAGCAATTGCGTTGCACGCTCGAGACTATCCCGGGTGCCGGAAAAATCAACACCGCGCTCGAAACGATGCGATGCCTCTGTTGCCAATCCTAAGCGTCGTGCACGCCCTGCAATGACATCCGGATTAAAAAATGCCGACTCTAAAAACACGTCCTGGGTGGTTGTGTCGACCGCGCTATCCGCCCCACCCATGATCCCGGCCAATGCCACGGCGTGCCGCTCATCGGCAATCACCAGCATGTCACTTTCTAAAGTAACCGCTTGGTTATTGAGTAACTGAAGGGGTTCTCCCGCTTGAGCCATGCGTACACAAATTCCACCGTGCAATTTGGCAAGATCAAATGCATGCAACGGCTGGCCTAATTCCAGCAACACATAATTTGTAATATCCACCACGGCGCTAATCGGACGAATACCGCCGCGCGTTAAGCGCTGTGCCATCCAATCCGGCACCGGTGCTTGCGCGTTTACACCGCGCACAATCCGCCCGCAATAACGCGGACAAGCCGTGGATACCTGTACTGCAACGGCCAAGCCGTCTTGATGATGGACGGCGGCGGGCTGCATAATTGGAGAACTCAATGGCGCAGCCGTTAGTGCCGAAACTTCGCGTGCTAAGCCCGTGAGGCACAGGCAATCACTCCGATTCGGTGTTAATTTAAGCGTAAAGAGCTTGTCGTCTAAAGCCAGATATTCGCGGATGGACGCGCCCACCGGCGCGTCGCTCGGCAGCAACAATAAACCGTTAGCGTCGTCAGCCAAACCGAGCTCTTGCTCCGAACACAGCATCCCGAAGGATTCCGTTCCACGCACCTTAGCTTGTTTGATCGTGAGCTTCGGTAAATTGGCACCGACTAAGGCGCAGGGGGCTTTTATTCCCACCCGGACATTTGATGCGCCACAGACGATTTGTAGTGATGCGTTACCACCCACGGCGACCTGGCAAACATTAAGACGGTCGGCATCCGGATGTTTATGCATCGCCGTGACTTCGCCTACCACCACTTTTTCAAAAAGCGGTGCAACGGGTTCCAACGCTTCGACTTCGAGACCGCCCATCGTTAGAATATGCGCCAACTGCTCACTACTGAGCGCGGGATTGACGTAGGTGCGTAGCCAGTTCTCGGAAAATTTCATCGGGTCACAAAACCATGCATAAAACGGGAGCTAACGAATAGCGATACAAAAATCGATATCCCTGTAATCCCTGATTAATTAAATTGTTTTAAAAAACGTAAATCGTTTTCAAAAAATAAACGTAAATCGTTGACGCCGTAGCGCAGCATCGCCAAGCGCTCAATCCCCAGCCCGAAGGCAAAACCCAAGTACTTTTCGCTGTCGATATTGACGTGCTTGAGTACGTTGGGATGCACCATTCCGCAACCACCGATCTCGAGCCATCCTCCCTTCCAACTCATATCCATTTCCGCCGAAGGCTCGGTAAACGGAAAAAACGAGGGGCGAAAACGCACTTGCAAATCATCCCGCTCAAAAAAGCGCTGTAGAAAATCTTGCACGACACCTTTCAGGTTGGCAAAGCTCACTTGTTCGTCAACCCACAAGCCTTCCACTTGATGAAACATAGGCGAATGTGTCGCGTCTGAATCCACGCGGTAAACACGTCCTGGCGCAATAATTTTTAAAGGTGGTTGATGATTTTGCATGTAGTGTACTTGCACCGGGGAAGTATGAGTGCGAAGCACATGTTGGTCATCCACGTAGAAAGTGTCGTGCATGGCACGCGCCGGATGATTTTCTGGAATATTTAACGCCGTAAAATTATAAAAATCGGTTTCAATTTCCGGGCCATCCGCAACGTCAAATCCAATCGAGCGGAATAAAGATTCGATACGTTGTAAAGAACGCGTTACCGGATGCAAACCTCCAGCACCCAAACCACGACCGGGTAAAGTCACGTCCAAGGCTTCTTGCGCCAATTGCTGTTCCAGTGCGTGCGCCTTAATAGCCTCGCGGCGCGCATTTAACGCATGTTCAATTTCCTGTTTGGCTGCATTAAAACGCGCACCCACCGTCGGGCGTTCCTCGGCAGACAAATTGCCGAGTGATTTCATTAACAGTGATATTGCCCCCGTCTTCCCCAGCCATTTGGCTTTGGCGTTTTCAAGCTCCGCCGCAACCGTTGAGGATTTCAAAGTGGTGAGCGCTTCTTGAACGATGGCGTCGAGTTTTTCGATGGACATTGCAATCCCAAATACGAATCCAGAAACAAAAAAAGGAGGCGTCTCCGCCCCCTTGTTTTGGTCTTACCTTGCTTAGGCTGGGAGGTTAGCCTTCGCTTGTTCAACAATCTGGGCAAAAGCCGGTTTGTCGAAGACAGCGAGATCAGCCAACACCTTGCGATCGATTTCAATCATCGCCCGCTTCATGCCGTTCATGAAACGGCTATAGGTCAAACCACACTCACGTGCGCCTGCATTAATACGCGCAATCCACAAAGCACGGAATTGACGTTTTTTCTGGCGGCGATCACGATAGGCGTATTGCCCGGCTTTCATCACCGCTTGTTTCGCGACGCGATAAACATTACCCCGGCGACCGCGATAACCTTTGGCTAAATCCAGGACTTTCTTGTGCCGCGCATGCGCGGTTACACCACGTTTTACTCTAGGCATGTCTCGTTCTCCTTATGCGTAGGGCAACATGGCACGTACACGACGCGCATCTGTTGCATCAACGATAGACATACCGCGTAATTGACGTTTACGTTTAGTGGTCTTCTTGGTCAAAATGTGACGCAAATTTGCATGCGTCCGCTTAACGGCACCGCTACCCAGCGCTTTGAAACGCTTGGCCGCACCGCTTTTGGTT
>JAYVZN010000058.1:0-30373 GCA_043783305.1 Betaproteobacteria bacterium | reverse complement strand
GCCGTTCACCGCCAGCACCCGATCACCGACTTGGAGCCCCGCGTTTTCAGCCGGTGAGCCGGGAACAATTTTACCCAGGGAAGCCGGTATGGTTTTCGCGGGCTGTAAACCCAGCTTGGTTAAAAAATCTTTGTCCAAATCGTTGCCGGAGAGTCCCGTCATCTGCAGGCGTTTTTGCGAGAGCTTGCCTTCCGCATTGCGTACCGACAAATTCAGCTCGCCGCCATCGACCAGCTTTTTCGCCAAGCGCCAATTTACGTCTTCCCAAGTTTGCACTGGTTCGGCATCGATGGCCTCGATCACATCCCAGTGCGCAATTCCCGCCGCCGCCGCCGCCGTATTGGCGGCGGGCACCCCCAACAGTGGCCGCTGGCCCGGCATACCGTATACGAACAAGCCCCCATAAATTATGATCGCCAATACAAAATTGGCCAAGGGGCCAGCCGCCACGATACCGATACGTTTCCACACCTCTTGTCGGTTAAAAGCAAACGGGAGATCGCTGGCCGCCACCAGATCATCCTGCTCGCCCAGCATCTTTACGTAACCGCCCAGGGGAAATACCGCAACGACCCATTCCGTACCGCCGGGTTTGAATTGCTTGCAGTACAGCGGTTTACCAAAGCCCAAAGAAAACCGCAGGACTTTAACCCCGCACAGCCGCGCCACCGAATAATGCCCTAGCTCGTGGAATACAATTAACACGCTCAAGGCCAGCAAAGTTGCAAAAAGGGTCAACATGTCGCACGACTCCGTTCAATTTGTTCTTGCGCCACCCGTCGTGCGTGCGCATCGGCTGCCAACACCTGCTCCAAGGTTTCCACAGCGGCATTCGCGACATTGGACAGCGTATGCTCAATCACTGACGCAATCGCCTGGAAGGGGAGTTGGTGTTCTAAAAATGCATCCACCGCAAGCTCATTCGCCGCATTCAACACTGTTGGCGCGTTACCGCCGGCGCGTAAAGCGGCATAAGCCAAGGCTATGCACGGAAAACGTTGCTCATCGGGTGCTTCAAAATCGAGACGCGCGATTTTAAATAAATCCAAAGCTGCAACGCCGCTCTCGATGCGCTCGGGAAAACCCAGCGCATAAGCAATCGGTGTTCGCATATCGGGGTTTCCGAGTTGCGCTAATACCGAACCATCAACATATTCCACCAGCGAATGAATCACGCTTTGCGGATGAACCACGACTTGAATTTGGTCGGCATCAGCATTGAACAACCAATGCGCTTCAATGATTTCCAAACCTTTATTCATCATGGTTGCGGAATCCACGGAGATTTTACGTCCCATCACCCAATTCGGGTGCGCACAAGCCTGTTCGGGCGTTACCTGTTTCAGTGCCGTCAAGGGCGTAGTCCGAAATGGTCCGCCCGAAGCAGTGAGTAAAATGCGACGTACACCCATCGCCGCCAGATCCGTATATGCACCGCGCGGCATGGCTTGGAAAATTGCATTGTGTTCGCTATCAATCGGCAGCAGTGTTGCCTGATTATCTTGCACCGCACGCATGAAGATACGACCGGACATCACCAAGGATTCTTTGTTGGCAAGCAATACACGCTTGCCCGCTTGCGCAGCGGCCAAGGCCGATTTCAAGCCGGCCGCGCCCACAATTGCCGCCATCACAATCGTGACTTCTGCCGCGCGCGCCACTTGCTCTAACGCCGCCGCGCCTTGTAGCACTTCGGTGGGCAAGTCCGCTTGCCGCAACTGCGCTTGCAGTTGTTCGGCCGCCGCCGCATTCACCAACACCGCATAGCGCGGTTTGAATTGCCGGCACTGTTCGAATAGACACTCCCATTGCCGGTTCGCCGTCAAGGCATAGACTTGGAATTGTTGCGGATGGCGCGCCAATACGGCCAAAGTACTTTTGCCGATGGAACCGGTCGCGCCGAGTATCGTTATTTGTTGCACGTCCAAGCCTTTTATTTGAGCCACTGGGAAAAATACAAGCACGCAAATGCGACGGGTAAAACCGATGTCTGGCTATCAATACGATCCAAAATACCACCGTGACCGGGAATGATATTGCCGCTATCTTTCAAGCCAGCGCTACGCTTCATGTGCGACTCAAATAAATCGCCAAGAATGCTGATAGCGACCATTACCAGCGCCATTAATATCAGGCTCAAAGTCGAGAAACTCCCAAACTGCACCAGTGTATCCGGCGCTTGCGATTTCCACAGCAGCGTATAAAGCGCACCGCAAAGTAAAGCGCCCGCAGCACCTTCCCACGTTTTCCCCGGACTAATGCGCGGAGCTAATTTATGTTTTCCCCAGATACGCCCAAACGCATAGGCGGCGATATCCGCCACCCAAACCAAAACCATTAGAAAAAATAGCAACGCAACACTTTGATCGCGCAATAACACCAACGCGAGCCACGTCGGCAGTAGCAGCACCAAACCAACAACCGCGAGCAGCCAACGCTGATGCAGCAACCAATGTCGCCCCAACCAGAGAGGTACCAGTGCAAACCAAAACATCAAGACCACGCCCCAAATCAACGCCGGCGGCACCGTGGCAACACCAAAGAAATAGTAGACCATTAGCAGTACCGCAACGAGCACCGCGTATCCCCAGCGACCACCGGTTACAAAGCCGGCGATACGCGCCCACTCCCAGGCCGCCAGCACCGTACCGCCGCCCATCAACACCATCCATACCCAAGGCGAGGAAAAAAACAAGGCGAGCAAAAACCCGGGAATTAATACCGCCGCCGCGAGCACGCGTTGCCTAAGCATGCTCTTTTAATTGTTCGCTGGTACGTCCGAACCGTCGCTCGCGGTTTTGATAAGAAGCAATGGCGGCCTCCAGCACCGAGGCATTGAAATCCGGCCACAGGGTTTCCGTAAAATACAATTCAGCGTAAGCCAATTGCCACAATAGAAAATTACTGATGCGTTGTTCGCCTCCGGTACGGACAAATAAATCCGGTTCCGGGGCATACGCCATAGAAAGATAAGGGGCGAGATCGGTTTCTTTAAAACCTTGCGCGCATTCGGGATGCTCGATGAGCATACGATTGGTCGCCTGTATGATGTCCCAGCGGCCTCCGTAGTTGGCGGCTACCGTTAAGGTGAGACGCTGATTGCACTCCGTCAGGCGTTCGCCATCGCGGATCAGTTGCTGCAAGCGCGGTTCGAAGCGCGATAAATCACCGATTACTTTGAAGCGAATTTCATTCTTATGCAATTTTACAACTTCGCGTTCCAGCGCCATCACGAACAATTGCATTAACAAAGAGACTTCTTCCTCGGGGCGTCGCCAATTTTCGCTGGAAAAAGCAAACAAGGTCAGGTATTCGACACCCTTCTCGGCGCAATCGCGAATGACCTGGCGCACCGCTTCAACGCCACGTCGATGCCCTTCCACTCGAGGTAATAGGCGACGTTTGGCCCAACGCCCGTTGCCATCCATGATAATAGCGATATGCTTCGGGATAGCGTCCGTTTGTGGAATTGCACTGGTCGAACTTTTGAATAAGGCCACTAAATGACTCGCGCGGTAAGCGGGTTAAATTGCCATCAATTCGGCTTCTTTGACCTGTAGCATTTTATCAATTTCAGCTACGTAGCGATCCGTCAATTTTTGCACGTCATCTTGTGCGCGACGTTCGTCATCTTCACTCACGGTTTTATTTTTCAGCATATCTTTGAGCGTGGTGTTCGCGTCGCGCCGTATGTTGCGCACGGCAATTTTGGCATCCTCGCCTTCGTTACGCACCACCTTCGCTAAATCTTTGCGCCGCTCCTCGGTCAGCGCCGGCATCGGCACCCGAATCGTATCGCCTTGCGCCGAAGGATTTAGACCCAAGTCCGAGTCGCGAATCGCTTTATCAATCGTCGCCAACATTTTTTTCTCAAAGGGTGATACACCAATCGTGCGGGCATCGATCAAAGTAACATTCGCTACTTGTGGAACCGGCATCAATGTACCGTAGTAATCGACTTGCACATGATCCAGTAGTCCGGTGCTGGCGCGTCCAGTTCGAACCTTGGCGAGATCGTTTTTCAACGCCTCAATGGACTTCTGCATTTTCTGTTCAGCGGATTGTTTGACTTCTTGTGTCGTACTCATGTCACAGCTCCTGCTAAGAAATGGTGACTACCGTGCCTTCATCCTCGCCCATCACGAAGCGTTGCAACGCGCCGTCTTTAAAAATACTCAATACGCAGATGGGTAAATTCTGTTCACGGCATAAGGCAAATGCGGTGGCATCCATGACCTTTAAATTGCGGCCAATGGCCTCGTCAAAGGTTAAGCGCTGATAACGTGTGGCCGCCGGATTTTTCTTCGGATCGTCGCTATAAATACCATCCACCTTGGTGGCTTTGACGACGATTTCCACGCCCATTTCCATGCCGCGCAAAGCCGCCGCAGTATCGGTCGTAAAAAACGGATTACCGGTGCCGGCACCGAAAATCACGACTTTACCTTCTTCCAAATAACGCAACGCCTTACCGCGAATATACGGCTCGGCCACTTGCTCAATGGTCAAGGCAGACTGCACCCGGCTCACGATACCAATGCGGCGCATCGCATCTTGCAAGGCCAAGGCATTCATCACCGTTGCCAACATACCCATGTAGTCGGCCGTCGCACGATCCATCCCAACCGCACCGGGTGCTACACCACGAAAAATGTTGCCACCGCCAATAACCACCGCGACTTGCACGCCCAACTTCACCACCGCCGCCACTTCGCCGACCATTTTGTCGATCGTGGCGCGGTCAATACCATATGCGCCATCGCCCATCAGCGCTTCGCCGCTAAGCTTAAGTAGAATGCGCTGGTATTTCGGTTTTGCCATGCTTAGACTTGGCTGGCTGCCGCCACTTCAGCGGCGTAGTCGACAACTTTTTTCTCGATGCCTTCGCCCACGACAAACATTTGAAACATGTTAACTTTGGCGCTCTTCGAAGCGAGTAATTTTTCTACAGTCATCTTATCGTCCTTAACGAACACCTGGCCAAGCAAGGTGTTTTCCGCCAAATACTTATTGATGCTGCCTTCCACAATCTTATCCAATAAGTTTTCCGGTTTGCCCGATTCAACGGCGCGCGCCTTGGCGATTTCCGCCTCGCGTGCAATCAATTCCGGATCCACTTGATCCCGAGAAACGCACATCGGTTTGGAAGCCGCGATATGCATCGCTAAATCTTTGCCCAAGGCCTCGTCGCCACCGGTTAGATCAACCATCACACCGATTTTGGAGCCGTGCAGGTAAACCGACAAACGCCCGGTGGTTTCAAAGCGCACCAAGCGACGCAGCGTCATCTTCTCGCCCAGCTTCATGACCAAAGCCTTGCGCGCTTCTTCCACGGTTTGACCACCGGCCAGTTTCAAGTTGGACAAAGCATCGACATCGGCAGGATTTTGCTCGGCCACTAACTTTGCCGCCTCTTTGGCCAGCGCAACGAATTCTTCGTTTTTCGCCGCAAAATCAGTCTCGCTATTCACTTCCAACAAGGCACCCACTTTGCCGTCGGCACCGACGAAACTACCAACCACACCTTCTGCCGCCACACGATGGGCCGCTTTGGCAGCTTTCGCACCACTTTTGATACGCAATAAATCCTCGGCCTTATTCATATCGCCATCGGATTCCGACAGGGCTTTTTTACATTCCATCATGCCGAGCCCGGTACGCTCGCGCAATTCCTTCACCATGCCTGCGGTAACGTCCGCCATAATTCACTCCTTACAGGTTCATTTCAAGTGCTTGCAATGAAAAAGGGGCTAAAGCCCCTTTTTTAACTTAGACGGCTGTTGCTGTCGTCGCCCCACCGACCTCGGCAAAATCCTCCACCACGACTTCCTGCGTAACCTGTGCTTTACCTTCCAGCACAGCATCCGCCAAGCCACGCATATACAGGCGAATGGCACGACTAGAATCGTCGTTTCCGGGAATAATATAGGTCACGCCGTCGGGAGAGTGATTGGTATCCACCACACCGACCAAAGGAATTCCTAACTTATTGGCTTCGGTCACGGCCCCTTTTTGATAGCCGACATCGATAATCACGATGGCATCCGGCAGGCCGTTCATGTCTTTAATACCGCCCATACTGCGCAGTAATTTATCCAGCTCGCGCTGGTACATCAACGCTTCTTTTTTCGGCATTTTTTCTAACGTGCCGTCCTCCGTCATCTGCTCCAGATCACGCAGGCGTTTGACCGATTGACGCACGGTTTTGAAGTTGGTGAGCATCCCGCCCAACCAGCGGTGATTCACGAAAGGCATGCCGCAACGTTCGGCTTCTTCTTGCACGATTTCGCGCGCTTGGCGCTTGGTCGCCACAAACATCACCGTGCCTTTATTCGCGATCAGCTTACGCACATAGTTCAGCGCATCCTGATACATCGGCAGGCTTTTTTCTAAATTGATAATGTGGATCTTATTGCGCTCCCCAAAAATATAGGGAGCCATTTTGGGATTCCAATAGCGGCTTTGGTGGCCGAAATGGCAGCCAGCCTCCAGCATTTGACGCATCGTCACAGACATTGCAGTACTCCTAATAAAGGGTTAAGTCCTCCACCCGCTTAGCTGACACTGGCTTGCGCACCCCATACCGGAAGAAGCGTCAAGCGCAGCACCCTTTAAATGAAGCGGGTGTGCGAATTTTCATTCCCCAGCCTGAAGCCCAAAAAAAGCTTTCCCAGCGATGGAATGAAGCGGCGAATAGTAGCATAGCCGGGCCGCTTCATTCAAGCCCATCCATTCACCTAATCCGTTCAATGGGCTAGACTTTTCAGTGAATACGCTCGCACTAGAGCCATCCTCAACGGCACCTTGTGCGCGCCTAGGAAATTTTGTCTCGCGCACGCCCCCCTGCTATAATCCTGCAATAACCCACGGAATTCCTTACCCTTTATATATTATGGCTATTACCATCAAGACAGCGGACGAAATTGAAAAAATGCGCATTGCGGGTAAACTCGCGGCGGAAGTGTTGGATTTTATCGAACCGTTAATCAAACCCGGCATGACCACCAATGAAATCGACCACTTATGCCACGACTACATGGTGCAGCAGCAAGGCACCATCCCGGCTCCGCTGCATTATGCGCCGCCAGGCTACACGCCCTTCCCCAAATCCATCTGCACTTCGGTCAATCACGTGATCTGCCACGGCATCCCCAGCGAAAACAAAAAACTTAAGCTGGGTGATATCGTCAATGTCGATATCACGGTCATTAAAGATGGTTTTCATGGCGACACCAGTCGCATATTTTACGTCGGCGAACCCTCCATTCAAGCTAAGCGTTTATGCGAAATCACCCATGAATGCATGTGGCTCGGTATTGATGAAATCGCTCCGGGCAAGCATCTGGGCGATATCGGGTACGTTATCCAACGCCATGCCGAGTCCAGCGGCTACAGCGTGGTGCGTGAATTTTGCGGCCACGGCATCGGACGTAAATTTCACGAAGAACCGCAAGTCGTGCACTACGGCAAACCCCATACCGGCGTAAAACTGATCCCGGGTATGATTTTTACCGTCGAACCGATGATCAACGCGGGTAAGCGCGATATCCGCCAACTTGCGGATGGCTGGACTATCGTCACCAAAGACCACAGCTTATCGGCGCAGTGGGAGCATACCGTATTGGTTACCGACACGGGTTATGAAGTGCTGACCGTTTCACCCCGCATGCCCAGCAAACCTGTCGCGCGACTCACGCATGCCTGATGGTGAAGTGCAAAGTACCGTACTCGATCCTGCCGGTTGGCGCAAAAAATTATCGGAGCACCGCACTCATTTACACGCGCAGTATCTGCAGCGTCCTAACCCGATAAACCTTCTCAAATCACTCTCGCGTCTCATCGACGCAACCCTGACCGATGCTCTGTACGCGGTCGGATTACCCCCGAATGTAGCTCTACTGGCCGTTGGTGGTTATGGGCGGAGCGAACTGTTCCCCTATTCCGATATCGACATGCTGGTGCTGCTTGAAAACGAACCGAATGCCGATCTGGCGGCACGCCTGGAGCGCTTTATTACCTATCTTTGGGATATTGGCCTGGAAGTTGGTCACAGTGTGCGCACCATCGCGCAGTGTATGAGCGAAGCGCATAAGGACATCACGGTTAAAACCAATTTACTTGAAGCGCGCCTCATTACCGGTAACCAAAAACTGTATCAAACTTTCCAGCAGGCCAGCGCCCACGCCGGACACCCTCTCGCCTTTGTGGAAGGTAAACTGTTGGAGCAACAGCAACGGCATCTGCGCTTTCACGATGCCGCTTACAACTTGGAACCTAACCTAAAGGAAAATCCCGGCGGCTTACGTGATCTACAAAGTATCTTGTGGATGAGTCGCGCCCTGGGTTTGGGAAAAACCTGGGCCGACTTACAGCAGACCGGACTCTTAACGGCCCGGGAAGCGCGTGCGCTACGCCGCGCTGAGCGGGTGTTACGCGACTTGCGTATCCGCCTGCACTTTCGCGCACGACGGCGCGAAGACCGTCTCTTGTTTGATTATCAA
Organism: Betaproteobacteria bacterium; assembly: GCA_043783305.1. Classification (GTDB taxonomy): domain Bacteria; phylum Pseudomonadota; class Gammaproteobacteria; order Burkholderiales; family Thiobacteraceae; genus RBG-16-58-11. The sequence goes on along the minus strand of JAYVZN010000058.1, from coordinate 21,872 downwards.
ACAGAAATCTCGCAAGAACTCGGTTTGCCTGCGCGCGGCGCACGGACCGGCGCTGAATTGCTCATGCAAAAATATTACCGTGCCGCGAAGCAAATCGGTTTGATGAATAAAATTATTTTGCTCGACATCAAGACGCGCACGAACCCACAAGCCGGGCAAACACTGAAAATCAATACCCGCTTCGGCATTCGTAACGGCCAACTGCAAGCGAGCGCGCCGGATTTATTCGAACGCGAACCCAGCGCCATTCTCGAGGCCTTTTGGCTGTTACAAACCCGGGAAGAAGCACAAGACATTAGCGCCGATACGCTGCGCTTACTCGTGGCATCCACCCATCGTATCGATGCAAAATTTCGACGTAACCCGGTTAATCGGCAACAATTTATGGCGCTGCTGCGTATGCCGCGAGGGATCACCCACAGCCTGCGACACATGAACCAATACGGTGTACTCGGATGTTACATTCCGGCCTTTGGTCGCATCGTCGGTCAAATGCAGCACGACCTATTTCACGTCTATACCGTGGATGAGCATATCCTGTTCGTGGTGCGTAATTTACGCCGCTTTATCTTGAGTGAATTCGAGCACGAATATCCGCTCTGCAGCCGTTTAATCCATAATTTTGAACGCCCCGAAATACTTTATCTAGCTGGCCTATTCCACGATATCGCCAAAGGCCGCGGCGGCGATCATTCCACCTTAGGAGCCGTGGATGCCCGTAAATTTTGTCATCAGCACGGTCTGGATAAAGAAGATGCCGATTTAACGGCCTGGCTGGTTACGCAGCACTTAATGATGTCAGCCACCGCGCAAAAAAAAGATTTATCCGATCCTAAAATTATTGCAGATTTTGCGTCCAAAGTAGGTGATATACGGCATTTATCCGCACTCTATTTGCTCACGGTTGCCGACATTCGCGGTACCAGCCCCACAGTATGGAACACGTGGAAAAGTAAGTTATTGGAAAATTTATTCCTTGCAACGCGATGCCTGCTCACCGACGGCGCGGTTCCCATCGATCAACAAATGGAAACGCGCAAAATAGAAGCTCTTAAGATATTGCGTCATGAAACCGTGCCGGAAGACGCGCATATTCTATTTTGGCCGCAGGTGGATGATCATTATTTTTTACGTCATACCGTACAGGAAATAGCCTGGCATACACGCCATTTGTATCGCACGCTGGAAACCAAGCGCCCGGTCGTGCATGCGCGTAGTGCACCCAACGGCGAGGGAATCCAAGTTATGATCTACACCTTGGATCGCGCGGACCTCTTTGCGCATATCTGCGCATTCTTTGAACATCTCAACTACAACGTCGTCGAAGCCAAAATTTATACCACACTGAATCACTACGCGCTCAATACTTTTCTGATCTTGGATAGCGCTCAGACAGCACAACACTATCGTGACTTATTATCCTTTATTGAATTTGAGCTTACGCGGCAATTAGACGCGGGCACACCGCCGATTGCACCACGGCAAGGGCGTATTTCCCGGCAATTAAAACACTTCCCGATTACCCCGCGCATCCGGATCGTAACGGATGAAAAAAATCAATATCACGTGCTCAGCATTACGACTGGTGATCGCCCCGGCTTACTGTCCCGCATCGCGCAAACCTTGTTAAAACACGGTGTACAAGTGCATACGGCCAAAATCAATACGCTGGGCGAACGCGTAGAAGACACTTTCTTGATCCATGCCGACGAAGATCGGCTATCGAATAGCAAAACTGTATTAAACATTGAAACCGATCTATTGCAGGCCTTGAAATAAACCTATACGGCTTTGTCGTCCGGCGGTAATGTTAGTGCGGGTGTCGGCACAACCACGCCACCGTGCTCCAACTGATACAACCAAGCCAACAACTCCGCGACAGCACGATATAAATCCGGTGGAATGTATTGATCCATGTCCACCTGCATCAGCAGTGAAACTAAGGCAGGCGATTCGTGCACATACACTCCCGCTTCGCGGGCGCGGGCAATGATTGCTTCCGCCAAAATGCCCCGTCCTTTGGCGACGACTTTCGGCGCGTAAGTTCCTTCCTCGTAGCGCAAAGCAATGGCATTCTTGCCCTTATTCGGCTCATCCATCGTGGGCCACTTCCAACTGAATCAGTTGTAATCCGGCCAACTCTAGATTTTTATTCAAGGCCGAACCCGCCACCCGTAAGGTTTGTGCAACTTCCGGCGAATGCGCCGTCAGCGCAATGCGAATACCACCTTGCGGCGAAATCTTCAGCAACGCGTTTACTTCGCCTAAATTCGGCAGATGTAAATTCAATTGTGTCTGCCATTCACGCGCCGCATCCGCCGTGCCTTCATGCGCGGCACGCTCTTCAATCTGCCAACGCAACTCTTGTCCAGGCCAAACCTGACCTTGCCATACCAATTGACGTGTATCCAAAACATCTAATTGTTGTTGCACCAACGGCGCGGTTTGCGGATGCACGGGTTCCTTGCCGTCCACCGCCAGGAGATTGGACACGGCCTGTAGCGGCGCAGCACCCACTTTCGCCGCTTGCGCCGGATCCGCTGGTGTGCCCTGCCCGGTAGCCGCTGCTGAATTTGCAAAAGCACGCGCTTCAGAAAGCCGACCTTGCGGTTCACGCAAAATATCCGCCAGCGGTTTTTCTCCTGCCGCCCACTGTGCCTGATGTGACTCGTAAAATAATCCGCTTTTACTGACGGCCTCTTTCAGCGCAGCGGCAAATAATCCCGGAGCGAGTGGTGCGCCCTCCAGCACCGGTCGGATAATTTGTAAACCCGGTGCCGTTTGTGCTTTGCCAGATACTTGGGCTTGTGTCGCCAATGTCTGCACCCGATCCAGGAGTGCATTCAAATAACGCGCACCGTCGCTCAAATTAACCGGTGTTTTGGTTGAACCCGCCGGTAAAGACAGCGCTTCCGCCAAAACAAATGTTAGGCGTGGTGTAGCCGAAACAAAGCGCAATTCAAGGCTTTGACCCGGCTGGGTATTGCGCGGTAAATTCAGATCCAATGTTTGATCGCGAATTTGTACCAGAAAACGCCCATTGGCAACTTGTTCCAGTACCTTTGCGGTAAAACGCTCGCCCGGGACAAAGGGCACCACATCCTTGGATAGCTGACCTGAAACTTCGATCAGCGGCGCTGCACCGCCGCGGATCAATCCTTGGAGTTGATTGAGTACCTCGTTGACCGCCATAGAACGCTACCATCCCGCGCATCGGCACTTCATCCCGCCGGGCGACGGAATGCGTTAATGCGTGTGCTTGTTTTGCATCGCCACAATCAATTCAGCTTCTGCGCGCGATATCCCGCAGCTAGCCGCCACTTGCGTTACATCTACGCCTTGCTTGGCCAAATTAAAAGCACGGCTGTAAGGGGTAGAGGTCAACTCAACCATAGTATCGGCAGACAAATCATTTTCCGTAGGCCGTGCTAAATGCGCCTCCAGCCGCGACAGTCGTGCTTTGAGTTCGAACAGTTCCATACTTTCTGCGCCTTTTGATCTAAAAGGCAGGCCCAGCGACTTACCGGAACGCAATAAAAGCAGCATTTCAGCGATATAAACCGCCATGACAATAATACCGGCGATCAGCAGTTCTTTCCATGTAACCACAAATCCTACGTCCATTTCTTACCCTCCCGAATAGGGTAATTCTAGGCGTAATCATCGACTTTGTGTTCCGGGTCTTGGGGTTTGCGCGGCAGCGGGTGAATCCGCTCTTTTTTGGGTGCGCGGGGTCGGCTGACGGGCGTACGGTATAAGTTACGATTAAGGTCGGGATGCAGCGGAATGACATGAGCGATATCGTCGACCGGGTTCGCTGCAACCCAAGCTTGATCCCGGCATGTTTCGAAGTAAGTCGTTGTCATGACACGACCCTCAAAAATTAACCCGTCTAAGTTAACGAACCCTTATTAAAGTAAAAAATTTAAACAGACTCGTAGGCCTTCAGCAATTTCTTCTCCACATTGACACTCGCCAAAAGGTCGCTGATCTCTTTCATCCACGCTCGACTTAGATTTTGTATCTGCTGATCCGCCGCTAAAATACGTTGAATCAAAGCCGCTATTTCATGCGCTAATTGTAGATTTTTCGGGGCTGCCGGCGGTGCCTGCATTAACGGCGAAAATATTTGATCGCGACCGTCGCTCAACGTCAGCAGTGTGTCCCAGTCCTCGCTGCGCGCCGCTTCCAGCATCTGCCGGGTCATCTCCCAGGCATCCGTATAGCGGGATAATAGTTGCGCCGGATCCACGTTCAAGCCTTACCGTAGCTCATCGTGGGTCGTGCGGTCGGCTGCTGCTCTATCGGCACTATTCTCGATGACTGACTTGAGTTTTCTGCCGGCAACTTTCCAATCTCGCGCCAAGCACTGCTGAGCTCCAGAAGCAAACCGAACACCTCATCCAATATTTTTGGATCGCTCTTGAGGTTGGCCGAGAGTAAACGTAAAGTAAGATAGTCATACAAACTCTTTAAATCCGTCGCCAGTTTGCCGCCCGCTTTTTCATCCAGGCTAAGCTTCAACCCATCGTCGATAATGGCGATCGCCTTCGAAATAGTCGTGCCTTGGCTCGGTATATTGTGCGACAACATATGCACCTTGGCCTGTGCTAACGCGGCGAGCGCGCCGTCGAACAACATCATAATCAATTGATGTGGATTAGCGGCTAAAACTCGGGTATCAATATCCACCGATTTGTAGGCTTGTATGGCTTGCGTATTCTCTGCATTCATTCTTGTCCCCATGATAATTTTGCCTACTTTCTGAAATGGGCGTTACTAATGATTTAGTTTATCGAGTCAATTTTCCAAATCTTAATACGACTTTCTGAATTATTATTTCGCGGTAAACCCAGGCAAATTTGCCAACTGCTGTGTTAAAAATGAACTGGTCGCCGTAAATTTACTAATTTGCGTATCCAACGCCGTGAATTGCGCCCGCAGGCGCTGTTCCAAACTCGCGAGACGCAGATTAATAGCATTGCGCTGGGTACTGATATCGGTAACGCTTTTGGCCAAACCGCTGGTGCGCGCTGAAATCACGCCGCTCGTTCCCACAAAATTATTCACGACTTTATCCAGTTGATAAGCATATCCTTGAGAAAAATTCACACTGCCGCGGCTCCCTACAGAACCACCCGCAATATTCAGTCTTAATTCATTGGCACTACCCGCGCCGGTCAGCGTTTGGCCTGCGCCGATGGCCGCCACCCCGCCGATAGTGCCGGCCACATCCACGCCGAAAGTATTGACCCCCGCGCCGAAAACGGTTGCCTGTGCGGTGCCCCCGGTTACCGTGACCTGGGACGACGATCCATAGCGGTTGGAGCTAATCGTTAAACTCGTGCCGTTGAAGACCGTGGAAACCGAAGCGCCGACGTTGGAGAACGCACTTGCGCCATTAATTTTCGATTGGATCTGCGTTGCCAAAGCACTGGCGGTGAACGTTCCGGAATCCAAAGTCAGTGTGGCCGCGACCCCGTCAATACTGACATTTAAAAGATTATTTGCTCCGGTAATTGTTACTCCGCCGGATACATTGACCGCACCGACGCTATTGCCCTGCGTCGCCACTCGCGAAATAGAAACCGCGTAATTTCCGGGAAGGGTACTCGCACCGCTGCCCAGAAAACCAACCAAACTGTCGCTGCTTTTACCCACGGCCGCGAACAAACCGGCGATGTCGGTAAAGTTATTATTCACGGCGTTCTGCAATTTGGTTGAATCCAGCGCCAGCGTACCGTCCTTCAGAAACGACACACCGATCTGGTTGAGCGCGGTTAAATTGCCGCCCAAACCGGTGATGGTGGTATTCAACGTATTGCGAATCTGATTTTGAATATTTCTGACCGATGAATCACCTTGTAAAATCGCTCCTTGCTGGGTGGTGGTGTTATAGGCCGACACGCTGTTTAAGGTCGTGTTCACATCATTAAAGGCTTTGACGAAGGCTTGCACCGAACTGGTCACGGTCTGCGTATCGCGTGCAACTGCGAGCGTCGTACTGGCAAGGGGTTTTAGTAAATTGAAAGTTACACCGGAAATAACGTCCGAAATTGTGTTGCTGCTCTTGCTGATGGAAACGCCATCAACTTTAAACACCGCATTCTGCGCGGCAACTGTTTGCGAAAGGTTTTGCGTTGCCGTCGGATCCTGCGCCAACAGATTGGATAAAGCCGCCACACCGCTCACTGAAATTTTAAGACTATTGGCTACCCCTTGATTGGCTGATGTCAGCACTAAACGATAAGGTGCGACGGCGTTACCATCGTTGACGATGCTCGCCGACACGCCGATATTGGCGCTGTTGATGGCATCGCGAATGCCCTGCAATGAATTATTCGTATTATCGATGGTTACGGTCTTAATACCGCTGCCGCTACTGGCAAAAGCTGCACCGGTGTATTTACCCGTAACGCTATCGAATGTACCGCCGCTAATCGTACCGAAATCAAAACTCAATGTCCCGTTTCCAACGGTCGTGTTCGCGGTGGCTTGGCCGACCGCTACTAATTTCTGCGCCTGCGCGAGTGTGGTGACATCCAAAGTATAATTGGCCACCGTAGCAATAGACGAAGCAGATACGCTGGCGACGGTAATGTCGCTCGAGCTCGACTTGAATGCTAAAAACTTACTGGCATCGCTCAAGCCCCGCGCAGCCGTTTGAAAACTGGATAATGCGCCCTGCAAAGAGCCGAAGGCGGTGATCTTGGCCTGGATTCCCGCTTCACGTCTATCCAGTATGGTGATCGGACGGCGCTCGACGTTCAGCAACTGAGTGACAATCGAATTCACATCCAGATTGGAACCAATCCCAGGGGATGAAATGGCCATGGCTATTACCTCCTAGCTAAATTCGTGCATTACAACTCAATACGGCGCTTGTGCAATCCAATTGGGAATGCATGCACTACGCCTTATGGCGAATCAACAAACCTTGTAACTTATCAATTGATTTTGCAATTTGCAGTGTTTCTTCATTCGGAATTTGCCGAATAACATCCTTGGTCGCGATATCCACCACCCGCACAATCGTTTGCCCGGATTCATGGTCGACCGAAAATTCTAAGCTGCTTGAATTCAAGCGTTGCAATGCTTTATTAATTTCATCTGCGGCCCGCTGCACGTCCTTTGCCGAAGCCGCCGGTACGGGTTTTGGTCCTTGCGGTGCCGGTGCTGCAACGGGCTGAGTCGCCGCTGCCGCCGCGCGGTTAGCCGTCGCCACTTCATTACCAGGCGGCGAAGAAGCCTGCCCACTATTCGCATTTGTTACCGATTGAATTGCCATGATGCCACCTCATTCTTCATCTAAACGCAAAACACAGTCGGATGAAGCCTAATCCCGCAATGCATTCTAAAAAACCTTCGTCAGATCAAGCTTTTCATGTGAGAAAGTGGGTGACACTGCGCCACCCACTTCCCATCCGCTAAACGCTCCTTTATTAACGCAACAGCGCCAACACGCCGTTATTACTGGCGTTCGCCTGCGCTAAAATCGCCGTACCGGCCTGCTGCAGAATCTGCGAACGGGACAGCGCGGCTGTTTCCGCCGCAAAGTCCGCGTCTTGAATCCGGCTACGCGACGCGCTCAAGTTCTCGACCGTGGTCTGCAAACTGGCAATCGTAGAAGCAAAACGGTTTTGTACCGCACCCAAAGCAGCACGGCTGGAGCTCACCGTCGTCAACGCGCCATCCACTGCGGACAGCGCGGCATTCGCACCGGAAACAGTGGAAATATCCAGCGCCGAGATCGCCGAAACTGAAGACACCGTTGTAGCGGCTGTAGTACCCGTGGTCAAACCCGCGTTACCGACTGCCGCACCGCCGACCACAATACCCACTGCATTAGTGCTGTTGAGAGTAACTGTGCCGTGGTTGGCCAGCGTATTGGAATTCGTGGTTCCGTTGAAGCTTGCTGCCGCCGCAGTGACCGTAACACCCGCAGCCGTGGTTGGAGCCGCGCCACCAAACAAGCCACCGCCGGTCGGAACGCCAGCAGGATTGGATGTACCATTAGCGGCAGTGAACGCCGTATTAACTGCAACAGCCGTCCCGTCAGCTTTGGTGATTTGGGCTGTGCCTAATGCGAAAGTGCCTGTTAAAACGTACCCGGTATTAGCTGCGGCAAAAGTGGCGAATGCTGTGTCAAGATTGGCTGCCGTAGTAGTACCTGACTGGCTGATCAGTGAAATGCCATCAATCGTCACTTTGTACAAGTCGGTGCCAGGAGCGGCGTTCACTACGGCTGAAGTGAAAGCTCCCGACGCAATGGTGGTTGTTCCGGTTACACCCACAGCACCCGTCGCGAAACCTGTTTGCGCCAATAGTACGGCACGCTGACCAGTGGAGGCGACCGAAACACCGATGGCATTCGCGGTAACGCTCTCTGTAATCTTAATGTCGCGACCATCCGCGGCTGTCAACGTGACAGCGCCTGTGGTCGCGTTAGCCGCCGCAGTAACACCGGTCTGGGTGCTGACCGCATTAACCGCCGCCGCCAAGTTTGCACCTTGACCGGCAGCGGTCGTACCTGCCGCAACAGCACCGACATTGACTCCGTTAACGCTGAAAGTGTTGGCGGCAATCGCGGTGAAGGTAGTTGCCGCAGCACCGGTGACCGTCGTGGCGTTGGCGGTTGCGGTTACGCCGGAATTGGCAGAAACCGCATTAATCGCACCGGCGATGGAAAATGCGCTGGCCGTGCCCTGACCTGGAGCCGCACCGGCAATCGATGCGCCGACTTGTTGCCCGTTCAGCGTTACGTCACCGGCGACCAATGCAGCCGTGGTAACACCACCGGTAGTCGTGGCTGCCGTCGTCGAGCCGACGCCGCCCAATTGCGCAGTTCGCGCACTGGTAATCGAACTAATCGTGATACGGTCATTGACCGTGGCGTTAGCACCGACTTGGAACTGCTGCGCGGTAAACGAACCGTCCAACAATTTAACACCGTTAAAAGAGGAGTTCGATGATACACGGTCGATCTCGCTAATCAACTGAGTGGCCTCTGACTGCAACGCGGCTCGGTCTGAGGCGCTGTTGGTGCTGTTGGCCGACTGTACCGCTAGTTCGCGAATCCGCTGTAAGTTGTGACTAATCTGTACTAAATCGCCCTCGGCAGTTTGCGCCAGCGAGATGCCGTCATTGGCATTACGTCCCGCTTGGGTGTTACCCCGAATCTGCGACGTAAACCGCTCGGCAATCGATAAACCCGCCGCATCGTCTTTGGCGCTGTTAATACGCAAACCAGAAGACAAGCGCTGCAAAGCGGTCGCCAAGCTGCTTTGTGAAGCATCCAGGTTACGCTGTGCGTTTAGCGAGTTAATATTCGTGTTAATAGTTGATGGCATTTTAAATCTCCTTATACTCAATCATCGACAGCCTTACGCGCCGGTACCGATTGTTAAATCGATGGCCCTATCGCCGCTGTCAGACTGTTTATCGGGAGATTGCCGCTACAACTTAAGTCTTTGATCCGGAGAAAACTTGTAGCCAGGCACAGACGAGCTCGGTCTCACTGAAAAAAATGGGAATACACGGGGAAATAGCGGAAAACTGGGGATTTACAGCGCCCTATTGTACTTAGGTACGCACGCGTTCCAACAAAGTTTATGGGTAACGGATTTATGAAAAGTAAAAAATAAATCAGCCGTAATGTGCTGCCGCTGCATACCCTACTAAAGACGATTTACAACGATGCCGGTGCCAAGCATACGCGCACTAATCGATTTCAATTCCCCATGAATCACGCCCAGCGCCCAAGTTTGCGCGGACCGAGGATGAGCGACCTTCCCTTCTGGTGTACAATGAACGCCCTTTTTTCCCTTTAGAACAAGATCATGCGCGTCAGCCAATTTTTTTTATCCACGCTCAAAGAGGTGCCGTCCGAAGCCGAGTTGCTGAGCCACACCCTAATGCTGCGCGCCGGATTGATTAAACGTTTAGGTAGCGGTTTGTATACCTGGATGCCGTTAGGCTTGCGCGTACTGCGCAAAGTAGAGGCCGTGGTGCGTGAGGAGATGAATAAATCCGGTGCCGTGGAATTGTTGATGCCGGCGGTACAACCCGCCGAGTTGTGGCAAGAGACCGGACGTTGGGATGTGTTCGGCCCGCAGATGCTGAAGATTAAGGATCGCCATGAGCGCGAGTTCTGCTTTGGCCCGACGCACGAAGAAGTCATCACCGATATCGCGCGCAAAGAGATTAAAAGTTACCGCCAATTACCTTTAAATTTTTATCAGATTCAAACCAAATTCCGCGACGAAATTCGTCCGCGCTTCGGCGTGATGCGCGCGCGCGAGTTTGTGATGAAGGATGCTTATTCGTTTCACGCCGATCATGAAAGCCTGCAACAAACTTACGCCGTGATGTACGCCGCTTACACGCGCATCTTCGAACGTCTCGGATTAAAATTCCGCGCCGTGCGCGCCGACACCGGGGCCATCGGCGGTACCGGATCACATGAATTTCATGTGCTGGCGGATTCGGGTGAAGATGCGATTGCCTATTGCCCAACTTCTGATTTCGCGGCAAATGTGGAACTCGCCGAAGCGATGCCGCCTGCAACTGCCCGCGCCGCCGCCGCACAAACACTTCAAAAAATGGCTACACCCAAACACCACACCATTACCCAAGTGACCGACTTCTTCAAGATACGGGCCGATCAAGTCGTTAAAACTCTTATCGTGGAGGGTGAAAAGGGTCTCGTTGCCCTATTGCTGCGTGGCGATCACGACTTGAATGAGGTCAAAGCCGGTAAGCTGCCACAGATCGGGACGTTAAAAGGTTTCGCAACCGATGCGCGAATTCGTGAAGCATTAGGCTGCTCAGCCGGATCAATAGGCCCTGTCGGATTAAAAATTTCGCTGATCGCAGACCGTGCAGTCGCCCATATGAGCGACTTTGTCTGCGGCGCAAACGAAGATGGGTTCCATTTGACAGGCGTCAATTTTGGCCGCGATTTACCGGAAATAGAAGTTGCCGATATCCGTAATGTCGTCGCCGGCGATGAAAGTCCAGACGGACAGGGCGCGCTGGAGATCTGCCGCGGTATTGAAGTCGGGCATATTTTTCAATTGCGCACGAAATACGCCGAAGCCATGAACGCAGTATATTTGGACGAAGCCGGCAAGTCGCAAGTGCTGGAGATGGGCTGCTACGGCATCGGCGTTTCACGCATCATCGGTGCCGCTATCGAACAAGGCAATGACGCACGCGGCATTATTTTCCCGCGCGCGATGGCTCCTTTCGATTGGGTGATTGTGCCCATTGGTCTAAAAAAGAGTGACCTGGTGCGCGAAACTGTCGAAAAAATTTACACTTCCCTATTAGAGGCCGGTATAGAAGTCCTTTTAGATGATCGAGATGAGCGACCTGGCGTGATGTTTGCTGACATGGAACTAATCGGCATTCCACACCGCATCGTCATTGGCGAACGTGGTCTGAAGGAAGGCAATGTCGAGTATCAAGGACGACGCGACGAGAAAGCCACATCCCTCCCTTTGCAAAAAATCGTCGAATTCGTTAAATTAAAGCTACAGGAATCGTGATGATAAAACTTAAAACCCTAATTCTTCTGTTGGGCATGTTGCTGCCCAATCTGGTGTGGGCCGGTGCGCAAGCCTATGAAGAGCTTTCGGCAAGCATACGCGCCGCATTGAATAAATCCGTTTCGGACAATGCCAGTCCGCGCTTGGCTTTTAGCAATGCGCAGGAAGGTGAAGCTTGGCTCGATTCAATGGCGCAGCGGCTAACGCGTTCATTTCCCGACCCCAAACAGCGCCGCGATTTTCTGGTCAGCGTGCATTACGAAGCTTCCCGCGCGGGGCTCGACCCACAAATGGTGTTGGGTTTGATTCAAGTCGAAAGTGGTTTTAAGAAATATGCCGTTTCCAGCGCCTCGGCGCGCGGCTACATGCAAATCATGCCATTTTGGGTCAAGCTGATCGGTACGCCGGACAATAACCTGTTTCACCAACGCACTAATTTGCGCTACGGCTGCACGATTCTGCGCCACTATGTGGACATCGAAAAAGGAAATCTCTACCGCGCACTTGGTCGCTACAATGGCAGCTTAGGTCAACCGGAATATCCGAACCTAGTATTAGGCGCTTGGAAAAATCACTGGGCTTGGAATTACAACCCGAATCGTAAAACCGCTGCGCAAAACCCGCAAGACCGACCCAGCTAGGTCGGTTAAGGCAGCCTGACAACGGCCGGTGTTCCGGCACGTAAAACGTCTTTTACCGCAAACAACACATCCACCGGATAACCGATATCGCCCTTTTCTCCAATCGGCTCCAACCCTAACGTTTTAACTCTGCCGCGATAGTTTTGTTTGTTTACTTCCACGTTCAGCATGTCGCCTACCTTTAATTTTTCAACTTGTGCGAGCGTTACTTTAGCGCGCGCAATCATGTCCCCTGCGCGCGCTAAAACAAATAAAGTTTGAGGTTGAAACTGGCTGGCGACTACTTGCCCGGGCTCTGTTTGGCGTATTAAAACCAACGCGTCGAAAGGTGCGCGCAGCGTGGCATCACCTAAAATTTTCTGCGTGCGACTAAGCCGTGCCTGCGCTTCGTTTAAATGCGCCGTTGCGCTTGCGTAGCGGGTCTGTGCTACTTCTAATTCTGAGGTTGAAATGGTGGTACGTTTGTAGAGTTCTTCCACGCGATCCAGACTGCGTTTGGCCTCTAACTGCTCTTCTTTATTACCCGCAATTGCCGCCTGCACCTCTGCCACCTGAGCTTGAAAGCCACGCGCATCCAAAGCCGCCAAGACTTGACCTTTTTTGACGTGCTCTCCCACATTCGCATGCACCGACTGCACGACCCCTGAAACGTTTGTCGTCAGTTCCACACGCTGCGACCACTGCAATTGCGCAGGCACATCCCCTCCCCAAGCGGATGTGACGGCCATCAATAGCAACGGTAATGCGTAAATTGGTTTCATGCGGCAACTCCCTATTTTGTTTCCGGCTTGGGCAATGGGCGTCCGAGCAGGGCTTCTAATTTGGCCAAGTTCAATGCCAATTGATATTCGATTCCGCGTTGCAACAACTTTGTTTCAACGGTCGCCGCCGCTGATTCTCCTAAATTAGTTTTAAGCTCAACCTCGTATTGCGCCCGCGCCCGCTCCAAGGCCAAATCACGAAAGTCGGCTTGTACTTTGGCGGCATTGCGCGTGGATTTTTGTAACTGCTCGGTTTCAATTAAAAGTTTTAACACGGCTTGTGAAAGATTGCGCTTGAGATTTTCTGCTTCGGCTTGCAACTTGTGGAATTGCGCTTGCTCGCGTGCAATTTGAGCACTCACTCGGCTACCCTGGTAGATCGGCCAGGACAGCACCACCCCGGCGCGAACCGTATCGCGCCCTTGCAACCTTCGATTGAAGTAGTCGCCCGCCTCGACTTCGGCATCGACGCTGGGATTATTTTCTGCGCGCACGGCTTCCATGCGACGACGCGAAGCTTCCAGTAAATTTTTACTCGTTTGTATCTGCGGGCTTTGATCCAGAAGTGCCGTCAGCATTTCGTAATTCGGTAACGGACGATCATTACCCGGTAATTTTGGATCTTCCAAATCGGCAGACAATTGCCCCGGTTGATTCATGGCATCTGCCAATAGTTCTCGCGTTAACCGTTGCTGTATTTGAGTTTGATTGCGCTTCACCAACAAATTTTGGAAGCGCGACTCCAGATCGCTTAAATCAACTTTAGCAATTAGTTTTTGATTGAAATTATCACGCGCTTTATCGAAATTTAAAAAAGCCACCGTCATAAATTCGCTATCGGTCACGTATTGTAAATCAGCCAGCAGCACATCAAAAAATCGCGCCATGATGTCGATACGCCGCTGATCGCGCGCGTCCAATAATGATCGATCCCGTGCCTCGGTAATGGCCCGAGCCGCACCCACGTTATTTTCGCTGCGACCGAAATCGTACAGATTTTTGCGCGCGCTCAGTCGCACACTATTGTCCGAGGTAAAACTAGAATCGGGAAGCGACGAGCGCGCACCTTGCAACCGCCCTTCGAACGTTATCGAGAGATCCCTGCGTGCACTTGCTAAAGCATAATCGGCGAGCGCCGTATCGCGTTCGGCTTCGGCGATCTGTAGATCGGGGTGCGGGGCATCGGCGGTTTGCAGAGCCTGCTCCAGGGTGAGCAATTTAGTATCTTGTGCGGACGCGCTCGAAAAAAAGAAAAGTAGGGCCACGCCACTCGTTAAGTACAAGAGCCGGAGCAACCCCCTCAAGATCATTTCACGGCTTGCTTATAGGCCACAAAAGCTTGCGTTTTGTAGGCCCCATCAACAACATAATGCCCCAACATAAGAAACTCTTTAACATCTTTGCTGGCGCCGGTGAAGCGATAGGCCATTTTACCGTTGAGATCCATGAAACCGAACACCGGTGTAGCGCGCACGCGGTTTTTCTCGGAAAACTGTTTCTCCGTGGTTTCCACGCCTTGGAAATCAACCAAGGTGGTATCGCCTTTGATATCCACGGCAAAAATCATAAAATTCTTTTTGTAGTAGTCCTGCACTTCGGACTGATTCAGAATCGTGCTTTTCATGCGCGCGCACCACGGGCAGTCTTCCTGCACAAACATCAGCAATACGCCTTGCTTACCCGCCTGTTTAGCGCTATCCAATTCCGCCTTAAAGTCGCCCAAATGTTGATCAAAAAAATGCTTTTGCACATCGCGCGTTTCCGCGCCGACCAAACCGCTCATCAGGCTTAACAAGCAGAACGCGACTATCTGTGAACCCATCCATTTTTTCATTGTGACCTCTTATTTCTTCGACGTTTGTTGTGACGCTGCCGACCATTGCGCAATATAGCGTTCCACCGCTTGATATGTCAATGCACCCACATTATGGGCCGCCAGTTTACCTTCGGGACTATAAAGATAGGTGGTCGGCAAACCGGAAACACGACCGATTTGGGCCGCTGTCTTTGCATCACCCAGCACGATGGGAAAGGTCACCAGTAAATCATTCGCAAACGACAAAACATATTTAGGATCTTTATATTCCATCGCAATACCGATTACCACAAGGTCTTTGCGTTTTTCGTGCAATTTTTGCAGATCCGGCATTTCTTCCAAGCACGGCGGACACCAAGTTGCCCAAAAATTCACCAACACCCATTTACCCTTATAGTCTTGCAAGCGATGTGTTTTACCCTTTGAATCAACGAGAGTGAAATCCTCGGCCGCCGCTGCCGTAACCCACAACATCGCGATCAACACTAAACTGATTTTCCGCAACAAGGTATGCTCCTATAAAATATCGTTTTTTTTGCACAATGAAAGCTTCGTGATGGCCTTCCGTATAGAAAAAGACTCTCTTGGAGAGTTTAAAGTTCCGCTGGATGCTTGGTACGGTATCCAAACCGCCCGCGCCGTCCAGAATTTCCCTATCTCCGGGCGACGGCCTGATCGTGATTTTGTCCACGCACATGTTGCCATCAAACGGGCCGCAGCGCATGCCAATTTTCAGCCGGGCTGGCTAACGGAAGCCAAATGCAACGCTATTGTCAGTGCCTGCCAACGCGTATTGCAGGGCGAATATTTGGATCAGTTCGTCGTTGATCGATTTCAAGCCGGTGCCGGCACCAGCCACAACATGAATAGCAATGAAGTCATCGCCAACCTAGCCAACGTGTCCCTGGGCGGTGAAAAAGGAAAATACACGCCGATCCATCCGAACGACGACGTGAATATGGGGCAATCCACCAACGACACCATTCCCACCGCCATTCGCCTCGCTTGCCTAGCCAAGCTGCCGCGCCTACTCGCCGCGACGGAAGCGATGGCCGTGGAATTCGCCACCATCGCCGAGCGTGAACGCGACACGGTGAAAAGCGGTCGTACCCATTTACAAGATGCCGTACCCACTACCCTCGGGCGCGAATTTGCCGCCTACGCTTGGACCTTACGCCGCGCGGCGCAACAACTCGCCGCCGTCCGTCCGCGCTTGTGCGAAATCGGGCTTGGCGGTTCGGCCGCCGGCACCGGGCTCAACACCGCACCGGATTATCCCAGCCGCGTTGCGCTTGAACTCTCAAAATTAACCGGTGAAGCTATTGTCACCTCCGACCTCACCGCGCAAATGCAATCCATGCTGGATTTTCAAACACTGTCCAGCGCCATCCGTGGCCTAACCTTGGAGTTGACGCGCATCGCCAACGATCTGCGCCTACTGGCTTCCGGCCCGCGTACCGGACTTGGCGAAATCACCTTACCGCCGGTCCAACCCGGCTCCAGCATCATGCCGGGTAAAGTAAACCCCGTCATGTTCGAGATGTTGAATCAAGTCTGCTATCAAGTACTGGGGCAAGATGCCGCCGTGGGCTATATGGTGCAGGCGGGTCAACTCGAACTGAATGTTATGATGCCGGCGATCGGCTCAGCGCTGTTCGATGCCCTGGATTGGCTTACCCACGCCATTAACGCCGCCACCGAAAAAAATCTCAAGGGCTTGATCGTCAACCGTGAACGCTGCTTTACTTATATCCACGACAGCGTCGCGCTGGCCACCTTACTTAACCCGCTCATTGGTTATACCAAAGCGGCGGAAATCGCCAAAGAATCAGAAAAAAGCGGCAAACCAGTGCGCGAAATTGTGGCGGAATACAAAATCATGCGCCGCGAAGAATTCGATGCACTGGTATTAAAAGCGGCACGGGATGGGAATATCTAACGCGCCGTGCGAAGCACTAAAACGAGAGCATTCTTTATCGGCGCATCCGCGAGTTTTATTCTGAATCTTGGCCGTCACTCAAAACCTGCACTGTGTTTAAGGCTGAGCAGCTTAAGTTTAAAGAAAACGTGCTGTCTGCATGATAATTTCGGTCGATGTCGCGCTATCGCGGAACAAGCCGCTACTCGCGGTAACACGCATGCGCGTAGTATTCGGACTAAGGGCTTCCAGCACGATATTAATTTCACGATCCGTGGCGTGTGCTTTGATATTCTCGCCATGCTCAATTTTCTCGGTCGAAGCCACTTTAATCTGCATACGCTGTAACGCCTTTAGACTCGCACCCCTGACACGGGGCATCGGCTCGGTAAACGTGCGATAAGTAATTCCGCTCAAGGAATGCGACACCCCGGTAGATGCGCCGACACCCAGCGAAGTCAATGCAAGCTCTGCGCAACCGGAAAGCGCACCACTGACCAAAAGTCCCATCGCCCACCATTGTTTTTTCTGTATTGTCCTCATCCAGTAACGCTAACACAGCCCTAACCATGCCCTAGTTACGATTAATTAAGCTTATTGCATTTAAACCGCGATCCCCGTCAACCCCAGTACTGTTCATCCGTTATAGCAAGTGCTTTGTACGATTGATGATCGGCGCATGAATCACCGCATCACGGCAAGGTTATTGTTTTACCCCCAACCACCCTTGTGAGGAGCTTTCGATGAAAAAACTATTAATTGCTTTATGTCTGACTTTAGCCACCGGCGTTGCCTTTGCCAAAGAAGAAAAAACCGCCACGCCGCAGCAAAGCAAAATGGCCGATTGCAATAAAGAAGCCAAGACACAAGCCCTAAAAGGATCAGATCGCAAGGCTTTCATGAAATCCTGCTTAAGCAACAAGCCTGCCGCCGCCGTCGCCGAACCCAAAAAAGAACTCACACCGCAGCAAACAAAGATGCAAAACTGCAACAAAGACGCTAAACAAAAAGCTTTAAAAGGTGCTGAACGGAAGAAATTTATGAGCACTTGCCTGAAAGGCGATGCAAAACCCGCCGATACCAAGAAGTAAATTTTAAGTTAGGCGTTCAAGACCCCTGCCAATAGCGGGGGTTTTGTTTTCGATAGGCGGTCATGCGAATGGATCCGAGCGTCGGCACACGGATCTCGATAGCACCGTCATCGTCACTGCGCATTAACTGTGTATTCACAGCGCGGTACCGCGCTACGACCTCGGGACGCGGATGCTGAAAACGATTACGGTAGCCCACCGTAAACACCGCCACTCCGGGCTGCACCGCGCCGATAAATTCGGATGTCGATGAAGTACGGCTCCCGTGATGCGGCACAATCAATACTTCAGCACGTAAAGCCGAAGCATCGCGCGCCAACATCTCCCGCTCGCTTTTCGCTTCGATATCCGCCGGTAGTAATAACACGTGTTCCCCTACGGCAATGCGCAGTACGCAACTGCGATCATTACTCTTGCGTTTTTCTGTATAAGAATCTCGGTGCGGATGCAGAATATCGAATACGATGCCGTCCCACACCCAATGCTGCCCGGCTGCGCAAGAAATTGAGCGCACACCCTGCTGTAAAATTTTATGTCCCGCCGGTAGGCTGGAGAGTAACCAAGTTACCGGTACGCCGTCTAAAACAGAAAGCGCGCCCCCGCTATGATCGTTGTCAGCGTGCGAAATCACCAATCCGTCAAGCGCCTTAATACCGTTAGCGCGTAGATACGGCAATACGGTACGTGCTCCCGCATCGGCATCGCGAGTAAATCGCGCTCCCGTGTCGTACACCAGCGCGTGCTGCCGTGTTCGCACCACCAACGCTAAGCCCTGCCCAACATCCAGCACGGTGAGTTGCAGTACTCCTGGAGGTAGTGGCGCGGGTGCCCACAAAAACATCGGCAGCCATAAACAAGCACCGACCCAGCGCGCTGGAAAACCACGCGGAGCCAGCAGCCACGCCACGCCGACCAGTGCAATAGCGACCGACCATAACGGCGGCGCATGCTGTTGCCAAATAGCGTCGGGCGATTGCGCAAACCATTCCAGCAAACGCATCAGCAACGCCATGATTCCATGCGCCAGATGCAAGGGAAAATCCACGGGTAAAAATGCACCGATCAAAGTCAACGGCACAATCAAATAACTCACAACGGGAATCGCGACCGCGTTGGCAAAAGGCGCGACCAAGGACACTTGCTGAAAGAGTAGAAGCATCGCCGGCACCAGACCCAAGGTGATCGCTCCTTGCACCCGGAGCGATTGAACCCAAGCTCGGCTTGCACCGATGCGTTGACTGACAATATAAAAAATTACCCCCACCGCGCCGAACGATAACCAAAAACCGGGCGACAACACCGCCCACGGATCGAGCACCGCCACGACCAGCAGAGCCAGCGCCAAAAGACGGGAAGGTGAAGACAATCGATCAAACCATAGCGCCACGGCAACCATTGCCAGCATATACAGCGTGCGCTGTGCCGGAACGGCAAAACCGGTCACCAAGGTGTAAGACAACGCCGCACCAACACCGAACAGCACCGCCGCTTTGCGCGCTGGCAGCCATTGCACACAGCGTTCGCTACGCCGCCATAATGCCTGCGCCAACATAAAAACCAAACTTGAAAATAAAGTGATGTGCAAACCGGAAATACTAATTAGGTGATTCACCCCCGTGCGTAAAAAAATGCGCCATTGCGTTTGCGGAATTCCATGTTGATCGCCGATGGCCAATGCCGTTAGTACCGGGCTATAAGCGCCGTCCTGCAGTACGCGCTTTAAGCGTAATGCTACGCTGTCGCGCACACGTTCCACCCAATATCCCGGACGCAACACCTGCTGATTCAAACGAAAATTGTCCGGATCTTTACGCACATAGCCGGTTGCGCGAATATTTTGTTCCAGTAACCAAGCTTCGTAATCGAAGCCATAGGGGTTGGCTGAACCGTGCGGGCGTTTCAAGCGCAATACAAATTGCCAACGCTCGCCCGCACGTAAACGACTGGGATTTAAATGCGCACCTTCACTGTCATAAGCTTCGGCATCGACGGCGCGCGTGAACCAAACGAGCTGAATATGCGGCGGCACTCGAGCATGCGGCGTGACGACTTGCTCGACATCAAACTCAAAGCGCACACCGCGTTCGGTGAATTGCGGCAACGCCGCCACGACACCGACGACTTGGATATCGCGTCCTTCCCAGGCCACCGGCAGTTCATTAACCAAACGTAAATCCGCGCGCCAAGCCGCCCAATAAAAACCCATTGTGAATGCCGCGAACAGCATGAATCCTGTCGCCAAAATACGACTTCGGCGCACCCCTATGCCCCGCCACGCACCGATAGCGAGTAAAACCGACAGCAGCATCAGCGCCGACGGCCAACCCGGCAGTCTAGGCTGCTGCTGCAACCAGATGATGCCGGCAACAAAGGCGAGAACAAAAAAACGCAAAAACGACCTTTCAGAGCACAATTGCCAAAATATTTTCAAACGGGGTGAGCACGCCTCAAGCGCTGTATTTATGGCTTAAAAACGCTTTCGGCAATGGAGGAAACGCAGCCCAGGCTACCCAAACAAGGTGCCGCTCTGTTACTCTAAATACGAAAGGTGCATCGATACACGCCGCAACTCAGCGAAAATCCGCCCTTGCTATCTACTGCAATCCGCTACGCCAACATCGCGAACAATCGAGCAATGTACCACAAAAATGACGTTTGCATTGATTTTTCGTGCATCGAGACTAGAGCAGGTACAGAGATGGGTGCCGCTCGTCAGCGTCATTACCTCACCGCTGCTCATGGCCATGCCGCCGGGAACGCTCACTATCGATCCGTTTTAGTCGGTCGCCCCCTTAAAATAGGCAACTATTTAACCGCAAGATCCGGGTTGCCAATATCCCTTCAAACTTACATAGTATGCACACCCTGCACGCACCCGCTGCTCCTCATCCGCATGGCCCGGGATACCATAAAATGTCTGACTATCATCGCATCGCCGCTGCCATTTCTTTTATTGTTGACGGCGTTAATCGCCAACCGACGCTGCCTGAAATTGCCGCACACCTCCGACTAAGTCCTTTCCATTTCCAACGTTTATTCAGCCGTTGGGCCGGTGTAACACCGAAGCGATTTTTACAAGTCTTGACCGTGGAACGCGCTAAACAATTGCTGCGCGAATCGAAACCTTTGCTGGATATTTCGGACACATTGGGATTAAGCAGCGGTTCACGTTTGTATGACCACTTTGTGCAATTGGAAGCGGTGACACCGGGTGAATACAAGTTACAAGGGGAAGGACTGAACATCGAATACGCCGTACATCACACGCCCTTTGGAAAGGCCTTTATTGCCATCACATCACGCGGGATATGTAGTTTTTCATTTCTAACGCGGATGGAAATCAATCCTTCGCTGATCGATCTAAGAAAAAAATGGCCGCGGGCGACGCTGCGCCGTAATTCGGCTGGAACACATGCGGTTATCCAGGCCATGTTCGGTGAAGTCCGTACACCGTTAGATCGACCCATATCCTTGTATGTTTCCGGTACCAATTTTCAAATCAGTGTGTGGAAGGCTCTGCTGCAAATACCGCCGGCGACGGTCACCAGTTACTCGCAGATCGCCGCCGCCATCGGTCGCCCCAAAGCAGCGCGCGCCGTGGGAACGGCGGTGGGTGTCAATCCCATCGCATTTCTTATTCCCTGCCACCGCGTCATCCAAGAAAGCGGGCAGTTGGGTGGATATCGCTGGGGTGAAATTCGGAAGCATGCGTTGCATGCGTGGGAAGCGGCACGGTAATAATAATGTCGTGTTGAAGATCCTAATGAACGGTTATCTTACTGTCGATAAAAATCCTCCGCACCGGACATCAGTCGTGTACATCCACTCTCGTTTCAAGGCTATCGGACAACAATGGATGCGGTATTTCGATGCCGAAACCTTGGATATAATCGACTCCGATGCTAGCCAATTTATTACGAATTGCATCGTTCTCAACGTATTCGGCAATCGTTTGTAAGCCCATTACATGGCCGATATCGTTGATGGCTTCCACCATCGCGGCATCAATCGGATTTTCGACGATATGCCGCACCAATCCGCCATCGATTTTGAGGAAATCCATCGGTAAATTTTTTAAATAACCGAATGATGACAA
>JAYVZN010000057.1:0-30383 GCA_043783305.1 Betaproteobacteria bacterium | reverse complement strand
ATGCCGGTGCGACTGATATCGAAGTGCGCTTGGAACAAGGCGGCATGAAGCTGATTCAAGTGACGGACAACGGCAGCGGTATCCCCGTGGCCGAATTGCCCCTGGCGCTAGCGCGCCACGCCACCAGCAAGATCGCTAGCCTGGATGATTTAGAGCGCGTCGACAGCCTGGGTTTTCGCGGTGAGGCTTTGGCGAGTGTTGCCTCCGTCACGCGCATTGCACTCACCAGCCGCACGCGCGATGCCGAACATGCTTGGCTGGTTGAAGGTGAGGGTGGTGCCTTGTTAGCCGCGCAACCAGCGGCGCATGCGGTGGGCACCAGCATCGTGGCGCGCGATCTATATTTCAATACCCCCGCGCGGCGTAAATTTCTCAAGACGGAAGCCACCGAATACGCGCACTGCGAAGAAATGTTCAAGCGCATGGCGCTGGCGCATCCGTCCGTCGGATTCACGCTGCAACACAATACGCGGGTGGCTTGGCATTTACGTCCGAGCGATTTGGCGGCGCGCGTACATGCAATTTTGGGCGAAGAGTTTTCGCAAGCGGCGTTGGCAGTCGAAGTCGAAGCGGCAGGATTGCGTGTGCGTGGGTTCGCCGGCGTACCGGCGTATTCGCGCGCCAGTCGCGATGCGCAATACTGTTTTGTGAATGGGCGTTTCGTACGCGATAAGCTGCTCGCACATGCACTGCGCGAAGCTTATAAGGATGTATTACACCACGCTCGTCACCCGGCCTATGTATTGTTTCTAACGCTCGACCCGAGCGGCGTGGATGTGAATGTGCACCCAACTAAAATCGAAGTGCGTTTTCGCGACGGTCGCGCCGTACACCAATTCTTGTATCACGCGGTGCATCAAGCCTTGGCGCGCTCCGGCGGCGAGGAGGCCGGCAATCGGGCACCTACTTCGGCTTTTTTTCCACAGGGCACGACACAGTCGACAAGCGGTAGTTATGCAGCTTCGCGCTTTACGCCGGAGGCACGGCCCGTACAAAGAGTGATGCCTTTGGCGGTACACGAAACGGAAGCCAGTCCATTTTATGCAAGACTATTTGCCGGTGCCAAGGAAACAGCAGCGCTAAGCCCTGTACCGGATCAAAGTGAATTTCCACCGTTAGGATTTGCATTGGGTCAAGTACACGGGGTATATATTTTGGCGCAAAACCAAGTCGGCCTGGTGCTGGTAGACATGCATGCCGCGCATGAGCGCGTGGTGTATGAAAAACTCAAACATGCGCTGGATTTGAGCAAAGTTCCCACACAACCTTTGTTGACACCCGCAGCACTCAATGTCGGGCCGCTCGATGTGGCAACCGTCGCCGAGCAAGGAGAAACACTGGCGCAACTCGGTTTTGAAATGGCCGTACTCTCGCCCAATAGTATTGCTGTACGCTCCATCCCCGCACTGCTGCAAGATGCCGACCCGAACGAACTCGCGCGCACCGTACTGCAAGACCTGCGCGAGTTCGGCGCGAGTCGTGTGCTTACCGAACGTCGTAACGAATTGCTGGGCGATATGGCCTGCCACGGCGCGGTGCGCGCCAATCGTCGTTTAACCCTACCGGAAATGAACGCGCTGTTACGCGAGATGGAAACTACGGAGCGCGCCGATCAATGCAATCACGGCCGTCCGACCTGGTTTCAGATGAGCATGGCGGACTTAGATAAATTGTTCATGCGCGGCAAGTGAATCAGCCCTTACCGCCTGCCATTTTTCTCATGGGCCCCACGGCCAGCGGCAAAACCGGCGTGGCGGTGGAATTGGTGCAGCAGTTGCCGCTGGAAATTATCAGCGTTGATTCTGCGCTCGTGTATCGCCACATGAATATCGGCACCGCCAAACCGGATGCCGCGACCTTAGCTGTCGCCCCGCATCACTTGATTGACCTTATCGACCCGACCGAGCGTTATTCCGCCGCACAGTTTTGCCAGGATGCCTTAGCACTGATGCAGGATATTACCGCGCGTGGAAAAATCCCGCTCTTAGTCGGCGGCACGATGCTGTACTTCAAAGCGCTGCGTGAGGGTTTGAGCGACATGCCCTCGGCGGATTTAAGTGTACGTGCTGCGATTGAAGCGCGCGCTCTGGTATTGGGTTGGCACGAGCTGCATGCGGAGTTAGCGCAGATCGATCCCGAAACTGCGGCGCGGCTTCATCCGGCAGATGCGCAGCGCATCTCACGCGCTTTAGAGGTTTATGCGCAGACGGGGCTTCCGCTATCCAGTTACCTTAACCGCGCCGTCGACAACCGTTTGCCGTATCGCGTATGTTCCTTAGCCTTGATACCGGGCGAGCGGGCGATGCTGCACACGCGCATCGCCGAACGGTTTGATACCATGTTGCGTCAAGGATTTATCGATGAAGTCGAGCATCTCCGAGCGCGCTTCGCGTTGAATCCCCAAATGCCCGCGATGCGCTGTGTCGGTTATCGTCAGGTAGGGCTTTATCTCGACGGTGCAATGGATCGTGACGCACTGCGTGATCGCGGTATTTTTGCCACACGACAATTAGCGAAGCGACAACTGACTTGGTTACGAGCAACCCAGAACGTGCAAACCTTGGATTGTCTGGATCCGGTTTTGCCGCGGCGTGTAATGACGGCAGTAGAGCAATTTTTACAGCGGTAAAATCCGTGCATGACGCGATAGCGCCGACCGGCATTGATGTGTTGAGGTAAATTTGCTTCAATCTTTGGATATCCTGTTGGTTAAGGGCTAAATTTTGGGTGATTTAACAGAGCAAACATGAAAATTCAAATAGCCATAACCGATACAGAAATTGCGGCTTGTTATCCCGTAATGCGCGAGCTGCGCCCGCACATTGCCGCGGATCAATTTATTGCGCGCGTACGGAGCCAAGAGCGCACAGGGTTTCGGTTGGCTTTTGCGCAGGAGATGGATGCGGTGGTGGCCGTTGCAGGATTTCGGATTGTAGAAAATCTAGGGTGGGGGCGTTTCTTGTATGTGGACGATTTAGTGGCGCATTCGACAATGCGTTCGATGGGTTATGGGGCTAAATTTTTGTCGTGGCTCAAAGAATATGCGTTAACAGAAAGCTGTGTTCAATTGCACTTAGACTCCTATATGCAAAGAACCGAAGCGCACCGTTTTTACCAGCGCGAAGGTGTGATGATTGCGGGCTACCATTTTGCCGTAGATTTAGCACCCAGCAAATCACTCTAAATGCAGAACATCGTTTTTTAAATGATGCAGCGATTTTTAGCAAACAGCGGCCAAAAAAAAGACTTAGCAAAAGAGCTAAGCCTTCTTACGATTGAATCATGCAGGGTTAGCTTCTGCGGGCTCGAATCAAGCCGAATACGCCTGCGCTCAGTAGGAGCAGCGTTGCCGGTTCAAGCACGTTGTTTTGCGATGGCGGCGGCGTCACTAAATTATATTTGAGCATGTTCGGTATCTCGATTATGGGTTATTGAGCGCGGTCGAGCGGAAGGATCGCGCGCCAACATAAAATAGCATACTGTACTGTTGTATGTCCTTATGCAGAGGCCTGTATCGGGTTGTTGATTATAAGCCGTGCTCACCAGCGCACCGCGTTTCTTCCGAAGAATAAGCTGATTCGATGAAGTTTTAAATGCGAGAAGATGCATTTCGACGTTGCGCTAAAGCTTGTCATTAGCAAACCTCTACCTTCGACCCGTTACAATTCGGGTATGGTTGATTGTTTCTAAAAATGGGCGAAGCTCGATTGTATGTTGCACTATAAATTCGATTGGAGTGTCGTCACCTCTGGCATCTATGCCGAGTGGCTGTGGCAAGGCCTGCTGGTCACGCTGCAATTGGCGCTGTTGGCTTGCGTGTTGGGCTTTGTGTTGGGCTTGGTGGTGGCGATTATCCGCATGAGTCCGGTCGCGCCGCTGCGCTGGTTGGCGCAGGCTTATCTGGAATTTATCCGCAATACACCTTTGGTGATTCAAATCTTCTTTTGGTATTTCGGCGCGTATACGGTGTTGCCGGAGGCTGTGAACGATTGGTTGAATCAATGGCCGTTTGAGTTCGTTGCGGCGGTGATTGCGCTCACGGTGTATACGGCAGCCTTTATTGCTGAGGATATTCGTTCCGGTATTCGTGCGGTGCCGCGCGAGCAAATGGAAGCAGCGCGCAGCCAGGGCTTTAGTTATTTGGCGGCGATGCGTTTCGTGATTTTGCCGCAGGCGGTGCGTGTGACCATTCCGCCTTTGATTGGTCAATTTTTAAATGCGACCAAAAACTCGTCGCTGGCCATGACCATCGGCGTGGCGGAGTTAACGTACCAAGCGCGCCAAATCGAAAGTGCTACTTTTAAAGGCCTCGAGGCTTTCACAGCCGCTACGCTGATTTACTTGCTGCTGTCTTTGACCATCACCTTTTTGGTCTCGACGTATGAGCAGCGCTACTTACGACCGGGCGGGGTGCGCTAATGGATTTTACGATCATCAGCGATAACTGGACCTACTTCATGATTGGGCGTTACCCGCATGGCCCCTTAGGCGGGCTGGGGTTAACGCTTTATCTAGCCTTGGTGTCGTGTTTGTTGGCGTTGCTGGGTGGTGTGGTGTTGGGGGTTGCGAGTTATACACCGTTTCGACCGCTACGCTGGTTGGTGCGCAGCTACACCCATGTGATGCGCGGTGTGCCGCTGTTGATGGTGATTTTCTGGATGTACTTTTTGTTGCCGTTGGCGTTCAACCATCCGGTGCCGGAAAACTGGACGGTCATCGCCGCGTTGACTTTATTTACTTCGGCCTACATGGCGCACATCGTCCGTGCCGGGATTGAGAGCGTACCCAAAGGGCAGCGCGAAGCGGCGTTGGCCACTGGGCTAAAGCCTTGGCAGGTGATGAGTTATGTCGTGCTGCCACAAGCGCTGCGCAATATGATTCCTTCTTTTGTAAACGAGCTTGTGTCGGTGACGAAAGATACTTCATTGGCGTTTATCGTTGGCGTGTCGGAGCTGACGCACATCGCTACGCAAGTAAATAACCGCGAGCTGACGCATCCGGCGGAGATATTCCTATTTGTAGCAGTCTTGTATTTCGTGATTTGTTTTTCACTGTCGCAGCTTTCGCGTTGGTTAGAGCGGCGTATGCGGTGGGGCACCGTTTAGGCTTACTGCTTAAGCACTGCTGGCCAATAGAGTTGTCTTTGCGTGAGCTTGGGATTGCAAACGATTGACGCTACTGATCAGCGCTTTGATCGAGGCTGTCACAATATTTTCGTCTATCCCCACGCCGTAGCATTCTGCGCTGGCATTTGGCGGTACGACTTCCACAAAAGCGCAGGCTTTGGCATCGCCGCCACTATGGCTGCTGCTCATAGAGCGTTCTTCGTAGCTGCGCACCTGAAGTTCAAATCCGAGATTAGCCAAGGCATGTATGGCCGCGTCAATGGGGCCGTTACCTTCCCCAGTTAACAGATGCGTTGCACCATTTGATTCCACCGCCAGCCGAATTCCTTGGGTATGTTCATGCGCGAAAAGATCATGCTCTACATAGCGCAGTGGTTGGGTCGACGCGAGATAGGTTTGGGAAAATAATTGCCAGATATCGACAGCACTCATTTCACCGCCATGCAAGTCTGTGTGTTGCTGTACCACCCCTGAAAATTCGACCAACAAGCGCCGTGGCATCACAATGCCGTATGCGTTTTCCAACAAATAAGCGACGCCGCCTTTACCGGATTGGCTGTTGACTCGGATCACGGAATCGTAATTACGTCCGACATCGGCGGGATCAATCGGGAGATAAGGGATATCCCACAAGCTACCCGGCTGGCGTGCTGCGAAGCCTTTCTTGATGGCATCTTGATGCGAGCCTGAAAAGGCGGTGAATACCAGGTCGCCGACATAAGGGTGGCGCGGATGGATCGGCAGTTGATTGCAATGCTCCACGGTGCGCGCAATGGCGTTGATGTCGGAAAAATCCAAACCGGGCGCAATGCCTTGGGTGTAGAGGTTCAACGCGAGGGTGACGATATCAACGTTGCCGGTGCGCTCCCCATTGCCGAAAAGACAGCCTTCGACACGATCGGCTCCGGCCATCAAGCCCAACTCTGCCGCGGCGACAGCACTGCCGCGATCGTTATGCGGATGCAAACTCAAAACGATGCTGTCGCGGTGCGCGAGATGACGGTGCATCCATTCGATCTGATCCGCGTATACATTGGGTGTCGCTACCTCCACTGTGGCCGGCAAATTGAGGATAATTTTATTGTTTGGCGTCGCGCCCCAGGCCACCGTTACGGCATTGCAAATTTCAAGGGCAAAATCGAGCTCCGTGGCGGTGAATGTTTCAGGGCTGTATTCGAGCACCCATTCCGTCTCCGGTTGTTCGGCCGCCAGTTGCTTGACCAGGTGCACGGCCTCGACCGCCATGCGGACGACTTCTTCTTTGGACATCCCAAAAACCGTGTTGCGGAAAGGTTTAGAGGTCGCGTTGTAGACATGCACGATGGCGCGCCGCGCACCGCGGAGGGATTCCATGGTGCGGTGGATCAGGTGTTCGCGCGCTTGCGTTAATACTTCAATGGTAACGTCATCGGGAATGTGCTGGCCTTCGATAATCCGCCGCACAAAATCGAAATCGGTTTGCGAGGCAGACGGAAACGCCACTTCGATTTCTTTGAAGCCGATCTCGCAAAGGGTGCGGAACAAGCGCATTTTGCGTTCTTCATTCATTGGCTCAAACAGCGCTTGGTTGCCATCACGCAGATCGGTACTCATCCAGATCGGCGCTGTCGTGATGGTGCGGTTGGGCCATTGGCGATCGGCAAGGCAAATCGGTGGGAATGGTGCGTATTTACTGGTGGGTGCTTTTAACATGGGGCTTCAACTCCTAATTGTTCAATGCGCTAAAGCATAGGCAAAAATCCTCGGCAGGTGCTTGCGTTTTTAACTGAATAATTTATTTAAATTGGTATATTATTGCTATAATATGTATATATTAAGTTAATTATTCTAATTTATTAAAATAATGAACAATATTACTGATATTGACCCATTCGATCGGCAGATTCTGCGCGTATTGCAGCAGGAGGGGCGTATCAGCAATCAGGAATTGGCGGATCGGATCGGGCTATCACCATCGCCTTGCTTGCGTCGGGTGCGTGCCTTGGAAGAATCCGGCGTGATCACCGGTTATCGCGCAATGCTCGAGAGCAAGGCTTTAGGCTTGTCGCTGATGGCCTTGATTCATATTTCGATGGATCAACACATTCCCGAGCGCTTTGATCATTTTGAAGCCGCGATTGGTGCGCTGCCGGAAGTGATGGAATGTTTGCTGATTACCGGGCAGTCTGCCGATTACCAGCTCAAGGTGGTGGTGCAGGATATGGATGCGTATCAGGAGTTATTGCTGAATCGCATTACGCGTATCCCTGGCGTAACGGGTGTGCATTCGAGTTTTGTGTTGCGCCGTGTCGTGGATAAAACGGCACTGCCCATCGGCGAAAACTAGCGGCGTATTTAAAATATTTTTGGTTTAAGCACGCGCCAAGTGAAGAGCGACCGGAATACGCCGCGACCCAAATTGCCGCGCTAAGTCGAAATGCTGGAAACGTCCGGCGATCTGCGTTTGGCAGCGTGGGCAATGGCCCGTATCCGTCAGGTGATAGTCTTTAATCTGATACCAATCACGCACGATTAGCGGTGTTTTACACGCAGGGCAGAAGGTCGTGTCGCCTTCGATGTTGTGGATGTTCCCGGTGTAAACATAGTGTAGGCCGGCTCGGAGCGCGATGTTACGCGCACGGACTAAAGTAGCTGGCGGCGTTGCCGGGATGTCGGGCATTTTATAGTCCGGATGAAAAGCGGAAAAATGCAGCGGTACATCCGGACCGAGTTCTTTCGCGATCCATGCGGAGAGCGCGGTGATTTCCGCATCCGTATCATTTTTGTCGGGTATGAGTAGGGTGGTGATTTCAAACCAGACATTAGTCTCATGCTTCAAATAAATGAGGGTGTCGAGTACGGGCTGCAAATGCGCGCCGGTGAGCTTGACGTAAAATTCATCGGTGAAGGCTTTCAGGTCGACGTTGGCCGCATCCATCTTAGCGTAAAATTCGCGCCGTGCCTGTTCGCGGATATACCCCGCCGTCACTGCCACGGTTTTGATACCCAGCTTGTGGCATGCGTCGGCGACATCCATTGCATACTCGGCAAATATCACCGGGTCGTTGTAGGTAAATGCCACGCTCTGGCAGTCATGCGCCTGGGCGGCCAATGCGATCTCCTGCGGTTGGGCTTGATCCATCAAGCGATCCATTTCGCGCGATTTACTGATATCCCAATTCTGGCAAAACTTGCACGCCAGATTGCAGCCTGCGGTACCGAAAGAAAACACACTGCTGCCGGGATAAAAATGCGCCAAGGGTTTTTTCTCGATGGGATCGATACAAAAACCCGACGAGCGGCCATAGGTGGTGAGAATCATCTCGCCGCCTAGCATCTGGCGCACGAAGCAGGCCCCACGCTGGCCTTCGTGCAACTTGCAGTCACGCGGGCACAGGTCGCACTGGATGCGGCCATCGTCGAGCTTGTGCCACCAACGGCCTGGATAGAGTGATTCGCTGCTCATATTTGTTTTGCCTCGCGCGCGGGTTTGGGCTCTTGCCATTTGCGTACGCTGTAGCGTGAAAGCTTCACGCTCTCCGCCCAGAAATTCGCTTCCAATCCAGCTTTTTGTTTCAAATGCGCCATGAAGGTTTTGGGGTCGGGCAATTGTTCCCAAACTTGCGGCAGGAAGGTGCTGCGGTATAACCCATATTCGAAAATAACACCGTCTATATTGGGCCGCAGTTGCGTCAAAGCTTGTTGCTCGGATTCGAAGACCAGTGGCTCGCTCGGAGACAACAAGGAAACCTCGACACGGATGTCATTTAACTCCGCTTGTTGCAGCGGTGGAAAACGTGGGTCGCGGAAAGCCGCGGCCACGGCATTGGCTTTTACATCTTCCAGCAAGGGGCGGTGGGCTTGCAGTGTGCCGATGCACCCGCGCAATTCTCCTGCTTGGGTGAGAGTAATGAAAGTCGCACCGGGCTCTTGCAGCCAGGGCGCATCTACCGCCGCGCTAAATGGTTGGCCGAATTGCTGGGCGATGGCGTTGCGTGCAATCGCTAAAAGTATGGGGCCCTGATCAGAGTGCATAGGGTGTTTCCTCCGCAAAAGCAAACGCGCCATAGCCGACCACTTTGTCCGGGGTGCCAGCGGTATCGCCGGAATTACGCAGATCGAGTAACTCGGCTTTCAAACCATGTTGCTTGGCTGCAAGCAATAAGCCATTCACCGGTGTGCCGCCACAGGCTTGTGCGTGCGATATACCGGTTTGCAGATTCAGGATCATGTCACTGGTGTGCTGATCGATGCGTTGTGCTTGCGCATAGGGTAAATAATGCGAAAGATCGGAACTGATAACGATGAGGGTTTCTGGCCCACCCCATACGGTCTCTAAGACTTGCGCAACTTCCGCGTCTGTGGCATCACCAACCACGAGCGGTACGAGTTCAAAATCTCCCAGCACCTTTTGTAGAAAGGGAAGTTGTACTTCCAGAGAATGTTCTTGTGCATGTGTTGCGGCGCTGAGCACGACTTGCTTGAGTTCCAGTAAACGACGACAAGCGTCTTGATCGATGCGCACGAGCCCTAAGGGTGTTGTAAACGCATGCGCTAGCGGCAAAGCCAAGCCACGTACCGCGACGCGGTGCGCCGGGCCTAACAAAACGACACGCGTGATTTTGCCGCGGCCGGCTGCCAAGCGCCGATAGGCGCTGGCGGCAATCGGCCCGGAATAGATATAGCCGGCATGCGGTACAATGAGCGCTTTCGGCAGGGGGCCGTGCGCTGCGGGGGCTTTTGCCAACAGCACATCCAGATCGCGGTTTAAGATTTGTTCATCGCCCGGATAAAAAGCGCCAGCCACAGCAGCGGGACGAATTTGATTCATATGCATAACTCCAAGGCATTCTCTAAATTAGTTGGACGTTTTGGTGTCGAATATCCCACGCGCAATTCCATATTCGTTAAATATAGCCCTTCCATCAAGAAATGAATGCATCAGCAAAATATTTTGCATTAATTCCTGCTGCCGGCAGCGGTAGTCGTATGGGCGCGGAACTGCCGAAGCAATACCTGGCGTTGGCCGGTGTGCCGATGTTGCAGCATGCCATCAAGGCCTTGTGTGCACATCCAAAAATTGAACAAGTTTTCGTCGTATTGGCAGCCGACGACCGCCATTTCGCAAGCTATGACTGGACACCATTCAAGGCCAAACTGCGCCGGCTTAATTGCGGGGGTGTAACGCGCGCGGAAAGTGTATTGAATGGTTTACGCGCGATGAATTCTGCATTACACGCTGAAGATTGGGTGCTGGTACACGATGCGGCGCGCCCTTGTTTAACGCAGGCCCATATTGATACATTAATTACAGCGCTCGCCGCCGACGACGTGGGCGGCTTACTGGCGGTGCCGGTTGCGGATACTTTAAAACGTGCAAATACAGCCGCGCGTGTACTTGCCACAGAGGCACGTGAAAATCTGTGGCAGGCGCAAACCCCGCAAATGTTTCGTCATGGTTTGCTTCTGCGCGCATTGGAAGCGCTGGGCACGGACACGCCGACGGATGAAGCGCGCGCCGTTGAACATTTGGGCTTGAAGCCGAAACTGGTGGCCTGCGATGCAGGCAACCTCAAAGTGACCTATGTACAAGATTTAAAGCTCGCCGAGTTGATATTGAAGCAATAATTTAGGGAAAATAATGAGAATCGGACAAGGTTTCGACGTGCATGCCCTGGTGCCTGAGCGCAAACTCATCATCGGCGGCGTAGAAATTCCTTTTCATCTCGGCTTGCTCGGCCACTCGGACGCCGATGTCTTGCTGCATGCGATTTGCGATGCCTTGCTCGGTGCCTGTGCGTTGGGCGATATCGGTCGACATTTCCCTGATTCCGATCCGCGCTACCAAGGCATTGATAGCCGCGAGCTGTTGCGTCATGTGCTGCGTTTAGTCTCGGAGCAGGGTTATCGTATCGCCAATCTCGATGCCACGATCATCGCGCAGGCACCGAAAATGGCGCCGCACATTCCAACGATGGTAGCGCATATCGCTGCTGATTTAGAGCTTGCCGCAAGTGCAGTCAACATTAAGGCGACTACCACCGAGCACTTAGGATTTACGGGGCGTGGCGAGGGAATCGCGGCGCAGGCCATTTGTCTTTTGGAATCGTGTTAGTTGGCTGCTGGGCGCGCTTACTTTAAAAAACGATCTGTCAGCAAACGAAAACCGGATGCGGAGATGTCGGGCACCCGCAGTTCAGTGGCTCGATCAAGTTGCGGATAATGCTTGAGAGTGGAGCGGTTATAAGCGGGATCGTAGTGATTGAGCAGCATATCGAGCACAAATGCGTCCCAATGTTCGTCCTGGACCAAGTCCCGCCAGTGGTCGAGGCGTTCTTTGCTGTGTAAAGCTTTCAGGCAATCGAGTTTTTCTAGGAGTAGGGATGGGTTGGCGATGAAATGGGCGTATTCCTCGCGCAGTAATTGCACACGATGCGCACTGTCTACTTCGAGAGCGACACAGTGGCTTTGCCACATACGCGCAATCAGAGCATCGGGTACGCGCAATTGGCCAACTTTCTTGCTTTCCGCTTCGACATAGACGGGTCGGGCTGAGTCAAAGTTCCGGAGTTGATCCCAGATCAAGCTATCAAACTTTTTTTGCGTGGGCTGGGGTTCATCCGGCAAGTTGCCCAATACCGAACCGCGATGGGCCGCTAATTGCTCCAAGTCTAATACTTGCCCACCGGACGCATGCAGCGCCTGGAGGAAGCGACTTTTACCGGAGCCGGTCGGGCCGCACACGACTTGGAATTGAAATGCCTGGGGCAGGGTAGTGAGATCTTCAATAACGCGCCGCCGGTAGGCTTTATAGCCGCCGTCCAGGCGCGCAACTTTCCAGCCGATTTCGCTTAAAATATGTGCCATAGAACCGCTGCGCTTGCCGCCGCGCCAGCAATAAATCAACGGTCGCCAGTTTTTGGGTTGGGTGGAAAAATAATCTTCGATATGGCGTGCGATATTGCGCGCGATCAGTACGGCACCGGCTTTTTTTGCTTCAAAACTAGACGCTTGCTTATACAGAGTACCGACGTATTCTCGTTCCGCAGCGCTGAGTACGGGGAAATTCACGGCACCCGGAATATGGTCTTCTTGAAATTCCGGTGGCGTACGCACATCGATAATTTCGTCAAACTGGTCGAGCTGTGCTACGGTAGCGACCGCTGTCATGGCTATTTTATTCTGTAAAAAGAAGCAATTTTAGCCCTTGGACACGGCATAACACTAATCCCGTATTTCTCCTCCAAATATTGAGCAATTTAATAAGTAGGACCTTCGTATGTCTGATATCAAACTCACTCAATATGCGCATGGCGGCGGTTGCGGCTGCAAAATTGCACCGGGCTTGCTGTCGGAGATTCTTGGCAAATTAGACCCAGGAAAATCTTTTCCCAATCTGCTGGTGGGTGCCGAAACCAGCGACGATGCCGCCGTGTGGCGCTTGAACGATACCCAGGCCATCGTAGCAACCACCGATTTTTTTATGCCGATTGTGGACGATCCTTACGATTTTGGACGTATTGCAGCCACCAATGCCATTTCGGATATTTATGCGATGGGTGCGCAGCCGCTGTTTGCACTGGCGATTGTCGGCATGCCGGTGGACAAGCTGCCGGTAGAGGCGATACAGGGGATTTTGGCGGGTGGTGCTGCGGTGTGTGCCGCCGCCGGTATCCCCATTGCAGGCGGCCATTCGATTGATGCTCCCGAACCGATTTATGGCTTAGTGGCACTGGGTTTAGTGCATCCGGATCAGGTTAAGCGCAACAATCGCGCTCAGCCCGGCGATCATCTGATCCTCGGCAAGGGTTTGGGAATCGGTATCATGAGTGCCGCGTTGAAACAGGGCAAGCTCGGTGCGGAGGGTTACCAAGCCATGTTGTCCAGCACCACGCAACTGAACACCCCGGGTGTGCCACTGGCCGCGATGACGGGCGTGCATGCCGTTACCGATGTCACTGGCTTTGGCTTGCTGGGGCATTTGCTGGAAGTGTGCCGCGGGTCCGGTCTGGGCGCGCGTTTGGCATGGGAACAACTCCCCTTGCTACCGGGAGTGGGGTTGCTCGCGCAACAAGGCTTCGTGCCGGGCGCGGCGGAGCGCAATTGGGCCAGTTACGGGGCCGATGTCGTTTTAAAACCCGGTATAGCCGACTGGCAACGTAAACTCTTATGCGACCCGCAAACCAGCGGCGGCCTACTAGTGGCCTGTCAGTCGGATTGGGTACCCCAGGTTTTACAGGTGTTCCGGGAAATGAACTTTGGTTACGTTAGTGATATCGGCGAAATGACGGCAGGCTTGCCGCGGGTGTTAGTGGGTTAAGACCCAATACTGTTCGGTTAGTTTCTAACAACCAATATAAATCAATTAGTTATCGTAATGTTTCTGCGTAATACGTTATATAACCGAACAGTATTGGGTTAAGACCGGTTTAGCATCTTGATAAAAATCAAATTCGGCACTACCCCCATTTTTTTCGTCCATGCGGCGGCGTTCGTCGATGCGTTTTTCGCACTCGAATAAACCGGGTGTTGTGTTGATAAGCCGTCGATCCATTAATCGACGCTCCAATGGTAAAAACTCAACCGGATAGCTGTTTAGTTTCATGGTAAGGTTCCTATAACGTGACCAACCTTAAAAATATACCTGAATTTTAAAAATTCAAGTTTCATAAACGATTTGTAATGACTCGGTAGTAAAGCACTGAGCTAGAATGAAAAATTCAAAATACCAACTAGCCGGGAGGGTCTTAAATATGCGATTTCTGATTATTGAGGATGATGCTTCCGCAGCGGATTTCCTAAAAAAAGGACTGGGTGGCTTCGGTTACGATGCAGATGTCGCACACGATGGTGATGAGGGTTTGAATATGGCTCGTGGTCAGGAGTATGACTTGTGGTTGATCGATGTCATGCTGCCGAAGCGCGATGGTTTATCCGTATTAAAATCTTTGCGTGACGACGGCAAACAAGTGCCAGCCTTAATTCTTTCCGCGCGCGGTCAAGTCGATGATCGCGTTGAGGGTTTACGCGCGGGCGGCGATGATTACGTGGTCAAGCCATATGCACTAGCCGAATTACAGGCACGCATTGAGGCTTTATTGCGGCGCAGTAAAAGTTTCGACACCCATCCCGAAACGGAAATTCTGGTGGCCGACCTGCACATCGACTTACTGACGCGCGCGGTGACGCGTGCAGGACAAGAAGTGTTTCTCAAGCCGCGTGAATTTCGCCTATTGGAATATCTCATGCGCCATGCCGACAGCGTGGTCACACGCACTATGCTGCTGGAAAATGTATGGGATTATTTCTTTGATCCGCAAACCAATGTGGTCGATGTACACATTAGCCGTTTACGCTATAAGCTGGATAAATACTTCCCCTATCCCATGTTGCACACGGTACGCGGTTCGGGCTATATGTTGCGTTCAACGCGAGAACTGGAAGTGGAATAGATCGCGGTGGGGCGTTTACTTCCCGTTGCAACCGCGTTGCTGAGTACCCCGGCACGTCTAACCTTAGCGCTCTCGACGCTGTATGTTGCCGGTACTTTGCTTGTCTTTTTATTTCTCAATTACCAACTGCACGAAGTTCTAGTGGCGCAAATCGATAGGGCGTTGCTTGAGCAAAAAGCGCGTTTAATCGGGCAATATAAAGATGAGA
The DNA here is from genome assembly GCA_043783305.1 of Betaproteobacteria bacterium. Classification (GTDB taxonomy): domain Bacteria; phylum Pseudomonadota; class Gammaproteobacteria; order Burkholderiales; family Thiobacteraceae; genus RBG-16-58-11. The sequence goes on along the minus strand of JAYVZN010000057.1, from coordinate 15,618 downwards.
GCTTCCGCGCATTGCTTAACGCCATCCAGGCGGAATTACAAAATCGGGGACAAAGCGACCGCACTTATCGCGTATTTAACACTAAAGGCGTAAAAATAATCGAGGCGGGCGATTTAATTCTTCCGGCCAAACCACCGCGGGGAAAAGACATTCGTGAAATCGAAGTACGGGTGCGGGGTGTGGAGGGAAAATTAGTGAATGCGCGTTATCTCCGATTCACCGTTGCCGATCAGGCGCGCATCGAAATAGCGCGCAGCATGGAAACAACCGATGAGTTAATGGCCGGGTTTCGTTCCGCCTTTCTGACTTCCATGACCTTAATTCTTTCGCTGGGTTTGGTGGGTGGCTGGCTGCTGGCCAAGCGGTTTTGGCAGCAGATTGAAAATTTTAATCAAATGGCGATGAAAATCTTCAACTCTGGAAACTTGACAAGTCGAATGCCGATTAAAGGTAAAGATGAGTTTTCGGCTCTGGCCACGAACATGAATGCAATTTTGGATAAGATGGAAAAATTATTCCAAGGCATTCGCCAAGTCAGCGACAATATCGCCCATGATCTGCGCAGCCCGTTATCGCGTTTACGTGTCGATGTAGAAGTTAGCCTGCAAGAAAGTAATCCGGAAAACTATCGCGCAACCTTGGAACGCGTGTTGCTGGAACTGCAAAACATGCAGGAAATATTTCAGTCCTTACTTTCGCTTGGCCAAGCCGAAGCCGGGAGCATGAAGATTCGCAAGAAACCCATCAATCTTTCGCAACTTTTGGAAGATATTGTGGAACTGTATGGGCCTTTATCGGAAGACAAAGGACAGAATTTTAAAGTGCAAATACCCCCCGACCTCGTGATCGACGGTGATCGGCAATTACTGGCGCAAGCGTTGTCCAACCTATTGGACAACGCCGTAAAATATGTACCGGAAGGTGGGAAAATAGCGCTTAGCGCCGAAATGAAAAATGACGTGGCCATTGTTCTTTTAGAGGACAGCGGCCCGGGAATTCCACACGAAATGCGCAAAAAAGTGTTTGATCGATTCGTCCGCGTTGATCCCAGCCGCACCCTACCCGGCACGGGTCTAGGTTTAAGTTTGGTAAAAGCGTTTATCGAATTGCATCAAGGACACATTGTTTTAAGCGAGAGTAGCCTGGGCGGCACCTTGTTTACCATCGCATTGCCGATTAAATAAATACCGGCTTAAATACAAAAATCACGTAAAGTAGAACGCCTTCGACGGCGACTTTAGTGGCGGTGGATATTCCATGCAATATTTTTATGTGTTTAGACTGACGAAAGCCTTTCCGTTTTGATTCGTATCTACCAAGCGGCTAATTTACCTCAAGCGCATCTTCTCGCCGGACTTCTTCGACATGCCGGCATCGCCGTGCGTGTGCTCAATGAAAACGCTCAGGGCGGATTGGGCGATATACCTTTTGGTGAAGTTTATCCTGAAATTTGGATTGAAGAACCTCGCGATTTAACGAAAGCCAGCGATATTGTTAAAAGTTTTGAAAATGCCCCACTGGAAACAGGGCGCGTATTTTGCCGCGCCTGCAACGAAGAAAATCCAGGAAATTTTGAGTTGTGTTGGAACTGCGGTGAGCGGCTTTAGGGGTGCTGTAAAATCCTACTAGTGGTCGGCGTAGAGCCGGTAATCTGCGGTTCGATCCACGATCCAGTTCTTAGCGATAGGATAACTACACCTACATTTTGAAGTAGAGTTTTATAAATATGACGGAAGTGCCCAAAGAAGAAACGTTGCCTACGCCGAACCTTAGTCTGAAGACTTGGGCGCGTTTGGCGCTGCTGCTGCCGTGGTTGGTATTCGGTGCTTCGCTCGTAATTACCCTGCAATTATGGCGCAGCGCCCAACAAGAGGCGGAACGCAGTTTGCAGAGTGATTTTCAGTTGCGCGTGGACGATAGCCGCCGCCGTATCGAACAGCGCATGATGGATTATGAGCAGGTGTTGGCGGGTGTACGAGGATTATTCGCCGCTTTAGAGGGCGTTGATCGCAAAGAATTTCGAGCGTTTGTCATGGCGCTGGATGTCGAAAAAAATTTTCCTGGGGTGCAAAGTTTGGACTGGATGCCGATAATTACGGCGGCACAAAAAGAAGCGCATATTGCGGCCATGCGCCACGAGGGTTTTACTCATTACGTCATCAAGCCGTCCGGCCAGCGCGAACGGTATGCCGTTGCGGTCTACACCGAGCCCTTTTCCGGTCGAAATATGCGTGCTTTCGGCCAAGATCATTACGCTGAGCCGATACGCCGCGCTATGATCGATGCGGCGCGTGATTTGGGTGTGGCGCGTATTTCCGGGAAAATAAAATTAGCGCAAGAGACCGATGAGCGTGTACAAGCGGGTTTTCAGATGGTGTTACCGGTGTATAAAGGTGGCAAGTACCCAGACACACAGGTCAAACGTCGAGCGCAATTTTTAGGTCTAGTGGGTTCTTCGTTCCGCATGGACGATTTGATGTACGGTATTCTCGGCACACGTTCCAATAATATCGAAATTGAAATTTACGACGGTGAAAAAATTTCCAAGCAAACCTTGATGCACAGCACCGAGGGTGCTTGGCAAGGGAAAAATAAATCGCAAACGCATTTGCAGGCCGTTGAAAAACTAGGGGTCGCCGGACATGTTTGGACGCTGGCCGCGTATGCCTTACCGGCCTTTGAGGCAAAATTGGACCGCACGACACCTCGCCTGCTTGCCGGCACCGGGATCGGTGCGGGGGCTTTATTATCTCTGTTATCGTGGTTGCTGATGCGGGGCCGTGTGCGTGCCTTAAAAGCCACTTTAGAAATGAGTGCAAGCGAAGCAAAATTACGCGCGATTGTCGATACCGCGATGGATGCGGTGGTGCAGATGGATGCAGCCGGAATCATCACCGGTTGGAGCGGGCAGGCGGAAAATATGTTCGGTTGGAGCCGAGAGGAGGCAATCGGACGTTCCTTGCACACCCTAATTATTCCGGCGCAGTATCGCGAAGCGCATCTGCAAGGGGTGAAGCATTTTCTAAAAACCGGTGAGGCGCCGATCCTAAACAAGCGCATAGAAATATTAGCCTTACACCGGGACCAGAGAGAATTTCATGTTGAACTGACGATCTCTGCGGTGCGCTGGAAAGGCGAATACGATTTTTGTGCTTTTATTAGCGACATTACCGAAAAGAAAGCATCAGATGCTTTGATCTGGAAGCAGGCGAATTTTGATCCATTGACGAATTTACCGAATCGGCACATGTTTCACATTCGTTTGGAACAAGAAATTCAAAACACCCAGCGCACCCGTCTGAATTTAGCCTTATTGTTTATTGATCTGGATCGCTTTAAAGAAGTTAACGATACCTTAGGGCACAACGTGGGCGACCAACTGCTGATGGAGGTGGCGCAGCGCTTGAGTTCCAGCGTGCGTAAATCCGACATGGTGGCGCGTTTGGGTGGTGATGAATTTACCATTATCCTGTCGCAACTCAGCGACGCCAACCAAGTAGAAACCGTTGCACAAAATATTTTACGCAACCTCGCCGAACCGTTTTCTTTAGATAACGAAATCGCGTATATCTCCGCCAGTATTGGTATTACGCTCTACCCGGAAGATACGGACGAAGTCGAACAGTTGTTAATGAATGCGGACCAGGCGATGTACGCCGCTAAAAAAAGAGGACGCAATCGATTTAGTTATTTCACACCGTCGTTAAAAGAAGATGCGCAGCAGCGGTTGAAATTAATTAATGAAATACGGGTTGCACTCGTGGATAAGCAATTCGAAGTGTATTTCCACCCCATCATCGATATAAAAACCGGAAAAATTGTCAAAGCCGAAGCCTTATTACGTTGGCTGCACCCGCAGCGCGGCATGGCCGGGCAAATGGAAATTATTCCCATCGCCGAAGAAACCGGCCTAATCATTGAGATCGGCGATTGGGTATTCCACGAAGCCGCGCGTTGGGCCAGCCGTTGGCAGGCGCTCACGCCGGATGGATTACAGGTTGGTATTAATATGTCACCGGTACAGTTTCAAGCCGAGGGCGAACACATCGAAAAATGGCTCAAGTATTTGCAAGAGCTAGGCCTGCCCGGTAAAAATATTGTGATCGAAATTACCGAGGGCGTACTGCTGCACGTGGATAGCGCTATTAGCAATATCTTGTTGAAATTTCGCGATGCCGGTATTCAAGTTTCGATAGACGATTTTGGAACCGGCTATTCAGCCTTGTCGTACTTAAAAAAATTCGACATCGATTATTTAAAAATCGATTTGTCATTTATTCGCGATTTGGAAACCGATCCGAATGATCGTGCGTTATCGGAGGCGATCATCATGATGGCGCACAAGTTAGGCCTAAAAGTAATTGCCGAAGGTGTGGAAACAAAAGGGCAGTTAAAGTTACTCAGCGCCGCCGGCTGCGACTATGCGCAAGGGTATTTATTTTCCAAGCCCATTCCCCCCGAAGCGTTTGAGATATTACTTAAACGATCCCTGGAAAACTCGACGGTTTAGTACCGGCTAACGCCGCAATAGAGGATGCAATTCCGCCCAAACAACGTCGAGCAATAGGCTTTGCGCTGTTGCCGTGGGGTGCAAACCATCGGCTTGAAAATAGTCGCGTTGACCGACAATCGGTGCAAGTAAAAAGGGCACATAGGGTAGGTGATTTTTTTTAGCCAAGGTTTCAAACTGTTGACGAAACTGTTCCGTATAAACGGGGCCATAGTTAGGCGGTATGCGCATGCCCAGGAGCAAGACTTTAGCGCCATTTTTTTGGGCACGCCGAATCATGGTATCGAGATTTTTACGTGTCGCATCCACGGCCAAACCCCGCAAGCCGTCATTGGCCCCCAGTTCTAAAATCATAATTTCAGGGCGGTTGTTGGCGAGCAAGGCATCAATACGGTACAGTCCGCCACTGGTGGTTTCGCCGCTGATGCTCGCGTTGACCACGCGATAAGATTTTTTTTCGCGAGTCAAGCGTTGTTGCAGCAGGCTGACCCAGCCACGTTCTTGTGCCAAGCCGTAGCCGGCCGATAAACTGTCACCGAACACCAAAATAGTTTGATCGGCGTGTGCAGACCCGTACAAAAATATGGTTGCCGTAACTAATCCGCGAAGAAAGTTTTTCCACATGCTTAATTTATCCGTTCCATCGATGGTGAGTGTTGATCGTCTTAGCAAGAGCGTCGAACATGAAAGCACACAACTTAGCATCTTGCAGGATATCTCATTCGAGATCAAAAATGGCGAGTCGGTCGCCATTGTGGGCAGTTCCGGTTCCGGTAAATCTACCTTGCTCGGCTTGCTGGCCGGTTTGGATGCGCCATCCTCCGGGCATGTGACCATCGATGGGCAAGCTTTGTTCAATCTAAATGAAGATGGCCGCGCGGCATTGCGCGGGCGTTGTATGGGTTTCGTTTTCCAATCCTTCCAATTGCTGCCGATGTTGACCGCGCTAGAAAATGTGATGCTGCCCATCGAATTATCGGGTGGTCAAGATGCCCGCAACCGAGCGCAGCATATCCTCGAACGCGTGGGTTTAGGCCAGCGCTGTGCTCATTATCCGCGCCAGCTTTCCGGCGGCGAACAACAACGCGTCGCCATCGCGCGCGCCTTTGTTACCGAACCGGCCTTACTGCTGGCGGATGAACCCACGGGCAATCTCGATAGCGCCACCGGAGCCACCATTATTGAGTTGCTGTTCACGCTAAACCGTGAGCGTGGCACGACGCTAGTCCTGGTCACGCACGATGGGGCGTTGGCGCAACGCTGCGCTCGCACCCTGCACTTGGCGGCAGGCCGCTTGGTGGCAAACACATGAAACTGGCGTTACGTTTATTAGCACGCGAGTGGCGTGCCGGAGAGTTACGGCTATTGTTCGGTGCCTTGTTAGTGGCAGTGGCGGCGATCACGACCGTCAGTTTTTTCACCAATCGGGTGCAATTAGCGCTCAACAGCCAAACCAATCAATTGCTCGCCGCGGATCTCGTGCTGATTGCCGATCACCCCATCGCGCTACAATTTACCAAGCAGGCGACCAAGGCCGGTATGCGCCTAGCGCAAACTTTGGCTTTTCCGAGCATGGTGGTGCATGCGCAGCGCAACCAATTCGTCGAAGTAAAAGCCGTCAGCCCGAGCTATCCATTGCGCGGTGAGCTCAGCACCGGTCAAATTTTGTTTGGCACGGCAAACAAAGTTACGAATGGCCCGCAGGCAGGCACCGCCTGGGCCGATGCACGGCTCATGCAACTTATGGGGCTGCGTGTAGGAGATGTGCTTGAACTCGGCCAAGCACGCTTAACCCTAGCCGCCGTGATTGAGCGTGAACCGGATCGTGCCGGTGATTTTTTTAACATCGCACCGCGCTTAATGGTCAACCTCGAAGACATTCCGCGCACGCAACTCATTCAACCCGGCAGCCGCGTCGGCTATCGCTTATTAATCGCCGGCGATGACCCGGCGGTAGCGGCTTTTCGTACCTGGGCTACGCCGCGCTTGGGGCGGGGTGAGCGCATCGAAGGCATCGGTGATGCGCGCCCCGAGATTCGTGCCGCGATGGAACGCGCGCAACGCTATCTCGGTTTAGCGGCGCTGGTCTCCGCAATTCTGGCGGCCGTTGCGGTGGCCTTGGCCGGGCGCCAATATCTGGCGCGCCATCACGATAGCTGTGCCGTGCTGCGTTGTCTGGGCGCGAGTCAGGCGCTGCTATTTCGTATTTATGGGCTGCAATTTATGGTGCTGGGTCTAGTTGCCAGTGTTCTCGGCAGCGTGGTTGGTCTAGGCGGACAAGCACTGCTGGCGGAATTAATGCGCGGGCGCATCGTCAGTGATTTACCGGCACCCAGCCTGTGGCCGATGGCGGAGGGCATCGGCATCGGACTCACATTACTACTGGCGTTTGTAATACCGCCTCTGCTGCATTTGATTAAAGTGCCGCCCTTGCGCGTTATACGTCGCGACATGGGGCCGCCGCAACAGCACGGCGTATTCGCCTACGCTTTTGGTGCGCTCTTAATCGCGCTGGTATTGGTTTATCGCGCTGGTGAGATCAATCTCGGCTTGTATGTTCTAGGCGGACTTGCGGGGGTGCTATTGGTGGGATCCGTCTTCGCTTGGGGATTGCTGTCGTGGCTGGCCGGTATGCGGCGCCATGCACGCGGCGTGTGGTTCTATGGATTGGCGAATATCGCGCGGCGACGCGCGACCAGCCTCACGCAAATTCTAGGTTTTGCTCTGGGCCTGATGGCTTTATTGCTACTGACCTTGGTGCGCAACGATTTGCTGGCAAGTTGGCAGTCGGCGCTACCGGCGAATGCCCCGAATCGCTTCGTGATTAATATCCAGCCCAATCAATTACCGCCCTTGCGCCAATTATTTCAGGACGAAAAATTAACCACGCCTAACTTCTATCCGATGGTGCGTGGGCGCTTAGCCGCGATCAACGATCGACCGGTGCATGCGCAGGACTATCCGGAAGAGCGCACGCAACATTTAGTGGAGCGCGAGTTTAATTTATCCTGGGCCGCACAACCGCGGGCTGATTATCGGCTGACGGCCGGGCAGTGGTGGCAGCCGTCGCAGGTGCAGGACCAATTTTCGGTGGAAGAGGGCTTAGCCAAACGGTTGCATATTCATCTCGGTGATCGCCTGAGTTACGACATCGCCGGAACACGGGTTAATGGACGCGTCACCAGCTTACGCAACGTGCAGTGGGACGGCATGCAAGTCAATTTTTTTGTGCTTGCATCACCCGCGCTCTTGCAAACACAACCCACCACCTACATCACCAGCTTTCATTTACCGTTAGGCCGGGAAGTACTGCTGAACAAAATGCTGCGACAGTTTCCCAATTTTACCGTGATCGACGTGGCCGCCATCATCAATGACGTGCGCCTGATTATGGATCGGGTATCGGATGCCGTGACCTTTGTATTCTTGTTTACCCTCTTGGCCGGACTGGTCGTGCTGTATGCGTCCGTACTGGCAACGCGCCAGGAGCGCCTGTACGAAGCCGCCGTCATGCGCACCCTCGGTGCGCGCTCGCGCCAGCTTGCTTTAGCGCAATGGATCGAATTTTCCACCCTGGGCACCATCTCCGGCGTACTGGCCGCCACCGGTGCCAGCGTGTCGGCATGGGTACTCGCGGAACAAGTACTGCACATTCCCTATACCTTCAATGCCGGGGTCTGGATTATCGGTGTGGTAGGTGGTGCGGTGGGTATTACGGTGGCCGGATTGTTGGCGACGCGCAGCGTGCTGCGTGTACCGCCGTTAGGGGTGTTGCGGGCGTTGCAGTAGTGATGTTAGAGGTTATAGTTTTTTGTAAATCATTTTGTGCACGTGGACAATTTAGAGCTTCAAATCACTCCGCACCGCTTCTTGCTCCATCTGCTGCGCCAATGCATCCCAGCCCGATAGGCCACCAGACAAGCCAACGCCGCCCGCCAGATTTTCCAGCGCCCCCAGCGCCTGCGCCAAATCGAGCTGTTTGGCGATACGGTAGACCTCAACCCACAGACGCTTGGCTTCATCCGCTTGCTCATTTTGCCAATGGATATGCCCCATGTTTAACAGGGTGACGCACAGGCCGGCCTTGTCGCCGATTGCCTGCCGAATTTCGAGCGATTTTTCCAGATAGGACAGCGCGCTCGCGTAGTCGCCGCGTGCGTCGTAGATTTGCGAAATATTGTTGAGCGTCGTCCCCTCGCCGGATTTGTTGCCGATTGCCTGGCAAATTTCGAGCGACTTTTCCAAATAGGTCAGCGCGCTCGCGTAGTCGCCGCGTGCGTCGTAGATTTGCGAGATATTGTTGAGCGTCGTCCCCTCGCCGGATTTGTCGCCGATGGCCTGTCGAATTTCGAGCGACTGTTCCAGATAGGCCAGCGCGCTCGCGTAGTCGCCGCGTGCCTGGAAAATTAGCGAAATATTGTTGAGCGTCGCCCCCTCGCCAGATTTGTTGCCGATGGCCTGTTGAATTTCGAGCGACTTTTCCAGATAGACCAGCGCGCTCGCGTAGTCGCCGCGCGCGTCGTAGATTTGCGAGATATTGTTGAGCGTCGTCCCCTCGCCGGATTTGTCGCCGATTTCCTGGTAAATGACCAAGGATAATTGCAGCAGAGGCTCCAGGGCATTCCACTGTGCGGCTGTATGGAAAATTGTTGCGAATTTATCCACCCAGCGCGGAAGTTGCGCGCGGCGCAGTAGCTCCAGGTGGTAAGCGCCTTCGCCGAGCGCTTCGGCATGCTCGTTCGTCAGATCGCGTGCGGATTCGAGGCTATCCAGCTTGGCGGCGTAATGCTCGAATAAATACTGATGCATTTGGCCATACAACGCGGCTTCCCGTGTGCGGCTATCGGCTTGCAGGTAGTCGCGCATCACGGCGTGCAGATAGTACCGCTCTGCGCTTTTTGTCCAGAACGAGTAGCGGCTCAGCTCGGCAAAGCGCACGGCCGCCGCGCCGCCCAAAAACTGGTCGCACAGCTTGAGAAATAAAACTTCATCCAGCCAGCGCGGGCAAGCTGCCACGACCAAGGCGCGGTGCAAGCTGTCAGGCAAGTGGTTTCTAAACCGTTCGAGCATTTGCGGCTCGGCGCCGCCGTATTCTTCCGCTTGCGGGGGCTTCCCGCTCCGCTTGCTGTCTTCGTATTGGTCGACCTGCAAGTTCAGATAAAATGGTATGCCCTTGGCACCTTGTATGATCTGTGCTCGAATGTCGGCTTCCACGATGGGCGCGGCCTGTAGAAAAGTTTCAGCATCCGTGTCCAGCAACTGATCCAGCGGGAATCGGGTGATGATGCCTTGCCATTTCTGGGGCTCGTGCTCAGCCCAGGCGAGCGGATCGCGCCCCAGTATGACATGCAGCACTGCAGGCGTTTCCTCGACCAAGTGCCGCACCCAGTTATCTACCAGCGTATCGGTATGATTCGGGCGGTCGCGCCACAGTCCTTCGTAGGTGTCGTACAGCACCACCACCCGGCGACCGGCGCTTTCTTGCAACCAGTCGTCTATGTACGCCCCGAAAAAAATTGGCAGCCGCGACTCCAGTTCATGCGGCGCCCAACTGTCCAGCCCTTGCAGCAATGCCGCGCCGCGCCGTTTCATCCAGCGCTGCATGTATAACAGTTGATCGGCTTTGTTTCCGAGCTTGACCACGGCACCGACTAATGGAACGCCGCTGACGCTTTCTGTGAAATCTGCCACAAATTGCAAAATATCGTTCGGCTGGCGAAATAGCTCGGGGTGCGCGCTTGCCAGATTGCGCCCGGTCTGGGTCAGATCGAAATAGCGCTTGAATACGGTGTCGAACGCCGGGAAGCTGAGCTTTCCGCTGTCCGCCAAGTGCAAGCGCAGCGCCAGCATGCCTGGGTCGAATGCCGTTTATCCACTTCCTCGAAATTAACTCTAGCCCAGGCCAACGAATCCTTGCCTTGCGCCTGCGTGCGCTTGAGGTGGGCCTCGAATTGCCCGCACAGCGCGGATTTTCCCTGCCCGCCGATGCCGAAAAAATTCAGAATGCGATACTCGTCCCGCCCTTGCGGATGGTTGCATTGATCGGTGAATAATTGACGGGCCGCGTCGCGGTCAGTGAACACGCGCCGCGCAGTGAACAGGTCGGGGCGATGGCTCGGGCTGGGCATGCAGGACATCCTTAAATGAACGCGTTGACACAGTCTAGCATGCGGGATCGCATGCCGTGATAGGCGGAGTGATGAGGATGTTTTCTATTTAGCGCGCATTCGATTATTTATTTTTCCGAGCATAGAACACAAAAAATAAAGGGGTGCGCTATAAATAAATTGAGCACCTTGGCAACGCGCCCTAAGGCATACAGAGTGATAATTCAGCTTGTACCTTGCGTGCAAATATTTGCATAAATCCTTCAGCAGGAAGGCGGAAGCCGTTCAATATCAATGCGGCGGCAAGTGTCGCCACAATCAAGCCGCGCGGGTCAAATTTTTGTGCGCCTCGAAGCTCTAATAAAGCATGTGCGGTGGTCAAACCCAACAGCCCAACCAACAATCCAGCGACGATTTCATTCGTGGTATGAAAATGCAGCGCCCAGCGCGTGACGGCGATGCCGCTGATCAGCGCGGTTGCTGCGTAGATTGTCAATCGGCGCCGCCATCCGGAATATTGGGCGGCAATGAGGCTGGCAATGACTCCCCAAACGACCGTTGTGAGGGCGGCGTGACCGCTGGGTGAATGGATGCTGTCGGGTAGGGAAAAATATTGATGGCAACTGAAGAAAAACATCTTCAACAAGGCAATCGTTAAGCCGGTTATTAAGAAGGTTCCGAGCAAGATAAACGCGGAACGTCGGCAACCGAGAATGATAAGATAAATCGTTGTGATTAAAACAATGCCGCTTAGGACAAGGCTATCGCCCAAGTCGGTTACGGCGATAAGAATAGTTTTAGCGTGTGGAATCATGAAATCAACCGGTTGCGTTGGCAAAGCGACATTCTGCATGCCGCTTGTTGCAACTTCAATTTTCGGTCATAAGGTTTAACCGCCGACTTTAGCTACGATGATATACCGCATGAAGGAGATGCGGAATGGAGTACAGGTACGGCAGTTTAGTTGCAGCCGATAAGTCGCGCGCGAAATTCACGCTCATCCACGCTCACCCACGGTCCCGCCGGACGACCCTGCTACCTGTATCACGGGCCGTTCTTGACGCAGCGCCTGCAGGATCCCCAGCAGATAAGTGCTGCTGTTCCACTCCTCCAAATTGAGCGGCATTTTTAGGCGCCAGCAGGGGTAGGTCGGTTCCACCGTACCCGGCAGGTTCGGCTGTTCGCGCACCCCGAAGCCATCTTCCATCTGCATCAGCAGCAGCTTGGATGGTGCGTGCGCCAGATAGGTATACACCGCCGCCGCCAGTTCGCCGGTCATCTCCGGGTATGCCGTCGGCTGGAAGCCGCTGCCGGGCGGCAATACGCCTTCGCCTTCCAGCGCCACCAATAATTGCGCACGATCCTCCGAGCGCCCTACCACTTGTTGGTTGCGCACGGTGTCATCGGGGAAAAGATGCAAGCGGCTGCGCAAATCAATATCCAGCCCCTGCCAAAATCCGGCCAAAGTCGGCAGGTCGTGCGTGGTCACCGCCGCCATCGCGTTTTCCGGATAGGCCTGCGGCGGTTTTAGGCGGCCCCCAACGCCGCGCTCGAAATATAACAAGCGTGTCGACATCACCTTCGCCGGTTCCAATGCCTGACGCACTTCATCCGGCACAGTGCCTAAATCTTCGCCGATCACCAAGCAGCGATTGCGCTGGCTTTCCAGCGCGAGAATGCCGACCAGGCCTTCAAATGGATAATTCACGTAGGCACCTTCCGCGACCGGTAGGCCGCGCGCCACCCAGAATAAACGGCGCAGACCCATCACATGATCCATGCGCAACGCGCCGGAGTCGCGCATATTTGCACGCAACAATTCGATGAAGGGTTCGTAAGCGGTAGCCGTGAGTTGATGCGGAATCCACGGCGGCAGGCCCCAGTCCTGGCCCATGCGATTAATCTCATCCGGCGGCGCACCGGCGCTGGCGCGTTGTGCGTACAATTCGCGGTGCGTCCAGGTGGCGGCACCGCCTTCCGCGACACCAATCGCCAGATCCAGCATCACCCCGACACCCAGACCGAGCTCCCAAGAACGCGTACCGGCGCGACCTAATTGTTTGGAAGCCTGCCATTGCAAGTACTCGTAAAATTCCACCCGGTCTAAATGCGCAGCGCAAAAGGCGGTCACCTCGGGCGCATGCTGGTCGCGATAAGCTGCAGGCCACACCGGCCAACCCCACATGGCGCTGTCCTGCGCGTAAAAATGTTCTTGTAGCGCATCGAACAGCGCTTGCTTACGCAAGCTTGCGCCACGCTCCGCTTGAAAGGCACGAAAGACACGTAATCGATCTGTGTTGCGTGCGATATGATGGCGGCGGAAATGCTCATACAGACGTTCGAGAACTAAAAACTTAAGCGTTGCGACACCACGGTAATCCACTTGTTCTGCGGCGCGCAGTGCGCGTAGCTGCGCTTGAAATTGCGGTGCATGCACCATTGCACGCGCTTCCTCGCAGGCGGCGAAATCGCTGATGGCTTCTACGTCCAAATACAGCGTGTTGAAATAAACGCGATTAGAAGGGCTGTAGGGGCTCGCATGTTCCGGCGCGTTCGAGAACAGTGCATGCAGCGGATTGAGCAACACGGTACTTGCGCCGGACTCGGCACAATATTCCAACAGGCGGTGTAGATCGCTGAAATCGCCGATACCCCAATTGTGTTCAGAGCGAATGCCATACAACTGCACCGCGAAACCCCACACACGTCCGTCTCCTTGAATCGCTGGTGGGACATAGCACGCATCCGGTGCGACGATCAACGACATTTCTCCCATCGGGCCGCGGCCGTCGACGCGCTTGAAGGAAAAGCGGTGATAGCCCGGTTCCAGCGGCAAATCCAGTGCCAGTATGCGCCGCACAAAATCTTGACTATCCAAATGGCAGCGCTCCGCCTCTTCCAGCGTCGTCGGTATAAACGCGCCTCGATCCTCAGCGCCGAACTCGCGGCGTACATGCCATTGGTAGCTGACTTGCTCCTCACGGACCGGTAACGTAATCGCGATGCGATAGGGGCGCGTCGATACGCGCAGCACTTGCACCGCCGCTAATGGTTGTTCCCATTTGCGGCGCTGGAACGCCTGCAAGGACGCGCTTGCTTCCGCATCGCTGTCTGCCGCCACGCCCATCGCCGCGAGCAAAGCCCGCTTTGATGTCTCGGTGGTGTAATGCGCGTTACCCCAAATATCGCTGTACTGCGGCAGCACACCATATAAATCGCACAGTTGATCCAGTAAATGATTCATGCATTTCCTTGATGAATTTCAATCGCCCGGCGTACGCACTATGCGCCAAGCCACTCCACTGTCAGTTATTTGGAATTCCGGTGTCTGCTCCATGATTTCGGTAATCGGATGCCGGTCTTTTTGCGCGATGGCCATATACAGGCGCGGCATCAATGGAAAATGATACGCCATGCAGCGCTCGTTGCCGTTGCCTAAATGTTCGCGCACATCCTCCGACCACTGATTCGCCTCGGCCAAGAACATGTCGCAAAACGCTTTAACGTGCCACTCATAAATAATGGCATCTTTGTACCACAGCGGATCTTGTTCTTGTTCCATAGTGTGCCTTTGTTCCGCATGGGGCTGCGGTGCGTCCATTCTTTCTACGCAGCCGATATTCGGCTATAGATGCTATTGCGCGTTGTGTTTGAGCGCTTAAGCGGTGGTTGAGAGCGTATCACAGCGTGGCGTGTATGCGCCGACGTAGAGAATGTGCACGGAGACAAATCCAACCACCGCAAGGATCGATCTGAAAAATACGCTTTCAGGATACCCACCTCAGCGCATCAGAGCGAATCGAGCACACCGGCAAATCTCCTTGAGCTAATTTGACTATACTGTAGATCGGGCTATGAATCGAACCATGAATCGGATTAGTAATTAGTAATAGCAGGGATGTTCTACCCAACACAACACGATAGGGAGTTTTAAATATGGAATCGCTACTCACCGCGCTCGGTCTCACCGATGCCGCCAAACTCGGGGCCATGACGCAAAGCGCACTCCACATTGTGCTCATTCTGATCGGCACTTGGGTTCTTAAAATCCTTGTCAACAAAGGCATTCGCTCTTTCCGTTTATATCTAGCTAGCCACCGAGGCAAAATGGAAGACAAGCAACGCCTGGAAACCTTAGGTCGGGTGTTTCGTTATACGGGCAACGTAGTCATTACCGTCATGGCGGGTATGCTGATTTTTACCGAACTGGGTATTTCCATCGCCCCCATTTTGGCGACGGCCGGTGTGCTCGGTCTTGCCGTCGGATTCGGCGCACAGAGTTTGGTGAAGGATTATTTCAGCGGATTGTTTTTATTGCTGGAAGATCAAATTCGTTATGGCGACGTGGTCGAGGTGGCCGGCAAATCTGGCGTGGTGGAAGAAGTGACGCTACGTTTTGTGCGCCTGCGCGGCTACGACGGCAATGTGCATTTTGTGCCGAACGGCCAGATTAGCAGCGTAACCAACATGACGCGCGGTTTTTCATTTGCAGTGATGGACGTGGGTGTCGCGTACCGGGAAAATATCGATGAGGTTTTCACAATCATCCGAGGAGTCGCAGCCGAGATGCGCGCCGATGCACAATTTAAGGATATCATTTTGGAAGACGTGGATTTAGCCGGTGTGGAAAACTGGGCCGACTCCGCGGTGGCTATTCGTTTCCGCATCAAAGTACAACCAACTCAGCAAGGGGTGGTCAAGCGCGAATTTTTACGTCGGCTCAAAGCGGCCTTCGACGCACACGGCATCGAAATTCCTTTTCCGCATCTCACCGTGTACGCAGGTCAACTCAAGGACGGCAGCGCGCCCCCTTTTTTACTGAATAGCAAATAAAAGTTACCGACTAAATTTACTGAGCTTGTGGAACTTCGTTCGTGCAAATCTCGGTATTTTGATTGCACCTATTAAGACGTTCATAAGTAAAGCCACATATAATACAACACATGAAATGCAAAAAAACAATTGACGCAAGAAGCTACTCACACCAAACACTGGAAGAAA
>JAYVZN010000056.1:0-30620 GCA_043783305.1 Betaproteobacteria bacterium | reverse complement strand
CAGGTACCGATCACGATTGGTTGGATGATGATGAAATAGATGCTCACCAGGCCTAGCGGCAGCATCGTGATAGCGAGTGCCAGTATCATCCAAGGCATGGTGCGCCAGCGGGTTTTCCCACCCATCCAGATCATCACCAACTCAGCCATATAAACGATGCCGCCCAGCGCGCCATCGGCAATCGGCCAGGCTTTGGACGCGTCGGAGGTAATGATTGTTTCCGTACCATTCATGCCGCCACTGCCGGCGAAGAAAGGCTCCCACACCGTATCGATATGGCCGAGCTGATAGGCTCCAAGAATACGTGCAATAAAAAATCCGAGCAGCGAGAGCACTCCAATCGGCAGTCGCTGCAACCAGCTGGACGGCGTATAGGCCCAGCCCGGCGGCACATCCGGCCCGCCCATCATGCCGGCCATACTCATCCCCGGCATCATCGGAATCAGCACGGAAAACGCGATCACCAACGCACCCACCAGAGTTCCATTCGCATAAGCTTCGGGCAACGGGGTCCAGAACACCAGCGGTGCGAATAATAACCAGAAGCCGAGCGCAGCGTTGGCCCACTGCGCCCAGGGATAGCGCCGCGATGCGTTGGCGGACAAGGCGCTGAAGATCACCAACAGTAGGCCGCTGATGACATCGCTCCAAGTCATCAACAGATTGCGCAACTCGAACGATGGCAAGCCACGCTCCACCATGACGCGCAACTGGTTGGCATCGGGCACGAAATTGCTCATATAACCGAGCGTGAATGGGCTGGTCAGCAACCACAAACCGAGCATCAAATTTACATAGTGCGGCCACAACATCTTACGATGGTCTTCGAGCATCATGTCGGGATGTTCCCCTGCACGTTTCATGGCCGCGCCACGCGGCACTAAAGTCATGCCGCATTTGGGGCAGTTGCCGGGCTTGCTAGCCATCACCTCGGGGTGCATCGGACAGGTGTATTCGACCGACTGTGGCAGTGGCAGCACGAGAGGTTCCAGTCTCGTGTCGCAGCGCGGACAATTTCCCGATGCGGGCTGACAGACTTCCGGATGCATCGGACAGCGATGCATCTGACTACCATCCGCAGGAATTGGCGTGGTTGAACCGTGTGCGTGGGCATGTTTGGGTGCAGGCTGCTCGCTTACCGGTAGCGCTACTACTTGCTGTGCCGTCTGTGCTACTGACACAGACGGCTCCAGACCGTGCTCGTGGTACCAGCCGAGCGGATCGGCCTGCAATGCCGCGACCATCTTCGGCAGGGTCTGGCGCAACGTATGTCGAGGTTCCCAATCGAGCAAGCTGCGGGCACGCGTGATGTCGAGGGCGTAATGATCGTTGGCGCGGTCAATCATCCACGGCTTGATGAACGGATCCTGGCCGGGAATATGGTCCTGAACCCATGCGCCCGCTTTTGCAATCGGCCCGGGAATATTGTGCGTCTCCCACAACTCGTCGCGTATCAGACGCGAAAAAGTATGCTGTAGCTCGTCGTAGCTCAGCGTCTCCGGTTCGCCGATGAGGATCGCCGTCTCCGGCGGTAGTTTGGCGCGATGCTCGATGGCGCGTTCGATGGCATCCACCACATCGTCCAGATGAATGAAGGCCTGGCCATGCGAGGTCTCACCGGAATACAAGTGACCGGCAAGCTGCTGCTCATAAATGCGCTGCATCTGGTGCGCGAGCGGTGGCGAATGGCAGACATCGTCATAGACGCCAGCGAAACGCAGGATCACGGCGGGAATCGCGCCGCGTTCCGCCCGGATCACTTCCTCGGTGCGAACCTTCGATGCCGGGTAGGCCCAGGTCGGCCCGAGCGGCGAGTCCTCGGTAAGGAACACACCTGGCTCGCCTGGGCGATGCACGAGCATGGTGCTGGCGAAAATGAATTGCTCGACCGCGAAGCCCTCGCGCGCCCCACGCAACATGCGCCCCGTGCCCTCGCGCAACCCGCGCAGTAAGCGCCGCGTACCTTCGACCGTGATCTCGTCGTATTTCGGACTCGGCTTGCCGAGGAAGTCGTAATAGGCCGCCAAATGCACCACGGCGGCGATGTGCGTCCCGTGGTGTTCCCGCAAAACACGGAGTCCCTCACGCACACTTTCATCGGAAGTAATGTCGACCGGTATGTGCGTGCAGCCAGGCGGTGGTGGTGCGGGTGCTTTGCGGTCGAAACCCACGACATCGCTGAAACGTCCGCTCAGCCGCTGCATCACCGCGTCGCCGATGCGTCCGTTGGCACCGGTGATTAGGACGATTTTTTTTTGAAGTTTCATGGTAATCACTTCCCCACTATCTAATATTAAGAACGGCGATAAAGATCGCGCCGCGTCAACGGAACCGGATTGGAAAAAGGGGCGCGCTTGGAAGCCAGAATTTGATATATCCCCGTATTGCCTTCTTCAAATTGCATGGCGCAAGCGGCCATATATAGCCGCCAGACACGATAGACGGATTCGTTCACATACTGCAGCGCTTCTTCGTGGTGCTCATCCAAACGCTTTACCCATTCGCGTAACGTTAGCGCGTAGTGCTGCCTTAATCCCTCAACGTCATGGATTTCGAAGCAGGCATCTTCCATAATTTTCTGAACCGTACTCACAGTCTCGAGTTGTCCGTCAGGGAAGATATAACGATTGATGAATTCGGTCGAAACCGTTTTCTTCCAACCGCCTTCATCGCTGGTGATGCCGTGGTTGAGAAACAATCCGCCGGGTTTCAGCAGACGATTGGCAATTGCGAAGTAATTGGGTAAATTTTTCAATCCCACATGCTCGAACATGCCCACGCTCACCAGCTTGTCAAACCTGGCCTCGCCCTGGAGATCGCGGTAATCGAGCAGTTCGACGGAAACTTTTTGTTCGAGTCCGCGCTGTTTGATCATACGTTGCGCATGGGCATACTGGTTTTGGCTTAACGTGATGCCGTGTGCCGTGATGCCGTAATGCTCCGCAGCCCAGCAAATCAGTGCGCCCCAACCGCAGCCAATATCGAGCAAGCGCTCGCCGGGTTTGAGCCGCAATTTGCGGCAAATATGATCGAGTTTGTTAAGTTGTGCTTGCTCCAAACTCTGACTGGCAGCCTCGTAATAAGCGCAGGAATAAACCATCTGTTCGTCCAGCCACAGCGCATAGAAATCGTTGGAAACGTCATAGTGAAAAGAGATGGCATCACGATTGAGTTCTTTGCTCGGATGGATACCCAGTTTTTGCCTGAAGGTTTTTCCCCACTGGGATATGCTACTGCCAGCGGTTGCAGTTTTTTCTGACTTAATCCTAAATGCCTTAGCCGCAAGAGTGCCCTTCTCTATCAGGGACAGTCGCAACGAAGTCAGATGGTGGCGCAGTTTGAGGGCACTGTAGAAGTCACCGTCAATGTCGATAAGCCCCCGAAAATAAGAGTCTGCGAGACGCAGCGGGTCGCGCGCCAGGATGAGTTCTTGAAAAGCTTTTGAAGATCGAAAGGTAAGTGAAAACGCCGGATGATCGCGCCCCAGATGCACTTCGGAACCGTCCCACAGACGGATGTGGAGACATCCGTCAAAATCTCGGAACAGGCGGTGCAGGATATGTTTGGCGTGCTCGATGCCGGGTATTGCGGGTAGTAAAGCCATTTCCGTCGAAATTACCATTTCACTGCACTCCATATTTTTATTCGGGACGTTCTGATTTAATTTGATCGAGTTAGCGTTAAGCCGCCAATCCAACCGACCCATCTCAATTACGGGCTGAGAATTTACCCTCATCAATTTCCGCTCCCGGAGTCCTTCGCGCACGCTTCATCGGCAGTAATATCAACCGTTATACATGTGCAGCCGGGCGATAGTGGCGCGGGGTGCTTTGCGGTCGAAGAGATGATTCGCTGTTATTTTCGGGCTGGATTTATCCTAGAAAAACAGTCAGTCCACGAAAAACACGAAAGGCACGAAATAGACCAACAACTTGCGCAGGTGCGGCCAATAATCCATTGGGTAGCGCTCTACAGTTTTGCATCACTTTGAATTTTTCGTGAATTTCGTGGACCAATCGCCGTTTTAAGGTTTATTGCTTGGTATCGAAATAGGCACGCAGTTCCACGGCCGTTGGCTGTTCCCGGAACACAATTTCATCGTCTACGATTAAATTAGGCGAATGCCGGATGCCGAACTTTTGTACTAGATCAGCACAGTCCTCCACGAAGCATAGGCTGTAGGGCACCTTTAAAAGTGCGAGTTCTTTTTCCAGATTGTGACGATGCGAACAAGCTTTCGACGCGATGATAATTATATCCATAGTGACCTCGAATAAATTTTATGTTGTGCAGCGGCTCTCAATGATTGAAAGCCGCCGCCGGATACGGCGCAGTGCAATACGCTGTGCCGAGTGCTTCCTTGCTTGCCTTTCAAGCCACCTTCCATTACCACGATATAACTTCTTATTTTGTGTATTTGTTTATACATTTTCAGCATGTCTTCCCGCATAAGGTGAAATTTATGCTGAAAATTTAGCTTGTTCTGTACGATAGCGAACTTAGGCTGACTGGATAATTCTGCGAACCGCTCTCGATAGGCACTACGTCTATCTTTGGCTTCGCGCACCACCCATCATTACCGCTGGTGCATCTGATTAATTTTTGGAAAATCCCGGGTTTAAATCCATGCCAATCAAGCGCGGCACATTGGGTGTGTGGCTCTTAACTACCGGGTTACTTTTTAGATACTGCTCCACCACGTCCCACACCGGCTCGCCCGCCGACTGCGCGCTGCCTACACCCCATCGTGCCACGGTGTAGGACTTGTCGGCCTGTATCGGCTGTTCGTTCAAAGTCATGTTGCTGATGCGCGAATTTATTTTTGCGGCGGGCGCGCACGCATAAACAAGTCCGCCGGTACGCACCATATCGCCTCCCTGGTGCTGATAGGGATCGTCGTTGAAGATTTTGTCGCAGAGTTTTTCCAGGTGTTGCTTGATTTCGGCACCGGTCATTTCCACCACCGAGGTATTGGGATAAGTAATTGCCGTTTGCTGCATCAAATGTTCGCGGGTGATCGTTTGCCCCGGCAGGAGCGTAGCGCCCCAACGAAAACCGGGGGAGAAGGCAATCTCCGCGCCCTTGACCTGCATCAGGGCTTCGACAATCAGTTGATCCCAGGAGCCGTTGAAATTGCCGCGCCGATAAAGTAATTCTTGGCTTTCCGCTATGGGTTCCTGAAGCCGCGACGCGAACGGCGCGCGCACACGATCAATGGTGGATTGCATGGCCGGGTCCGCAGGTAATAATTCGGAAAAGACGGGCAACAGGTGGTATCGATAATCGGCAACGCGCCCTTGTTTCACCGCAAAATCAATTACCGCAAGAAATTTACCATGCGATCCGGCATTGGTGACGATGGTTGCGCCACCCGGATTTTGAATCATGCTAGGCACCGGCACGCCGTCGTGGGTATGCCCGCCCAGTATCATGTCGATCCCGGAAATACGCGATGCCAGTTTAAGGTCGATGTCCATGCCATTGTGTGAAAGCAATACGACAACTTGCGCGCCTTTTCCACGCACTTCATCGACCACGACTTGCAAGCGCGCTTCATCGATCCCAAAGGCCCAATCGGGAGTGAATTGCGCGCCATTCGCCTCGGGCGTGTAGGGAAATGCCTGGCCGATAATGGCGACGGGAATGCCATTTTGTTCACGAATAACATACGCATCGAACACCGGATCTGCGTGGTTCTGATGCAAGATGTTTTGTGCGATAAAGGCAATCTTGTCTTTGAAATCGTGGCGCACGACATGCGCCACGCGCTCGGCACCGTAGGTGAACTCCCAGTGCCCGGTCATGACATCGACACCCAACTCCAGTGCCGCTTCGACCATGTCTTGCCCAGCGGTCCAAAGGGACGTTGCGGATCCTTGCCAACTGTCGCCTCCGTCCAACAACAAGGCGTGTGGACGGCTTGCTTTCATACGCTTCACGAGGCTCGCCAAATGGGCAAAACCACCCACCTTGCCGTACGCTCGCGCCGCAGCGCAAAAATCGAGGTGCGAGAACGCATAAGCCTTCCGGCTACCCGCTTTAATGCCATAGGCATCGAGTAGCGCAGCACCGACCCGATGCGGCACTTTCCCTTCGGCGCGGCCTACACCAAGGTTAATACTGGGTTCGCGATAATAAATCGGCAGCAACTGCGCGTGACAATCGGTGAAATGTAAAAGACTTACATTGCCAAAAGAGGGAATGTCGTAGAGCTGATCTGCGCTATGCGGCAGGTTCGCATCGGTAGGCAAATAAATTTCCATTTACATTCCTCGGGTCCGGTACAGGCCTGTGTCAAATAGTGCGCCGTCAGCGCTCAAAAGTTTTTTGCGGCCAGGAGCATGTAAACAATCATCAATACTGCAAGCGCTGCGACCGCGACGGTAACGATAACAACGAGCCCGCGATTCGCGCCCACGTCGCCCCGCTCAATAGCCTGATTCACGACGTGATAATGCCACGCGGCCAGCACCACGAGAATCCCGCCGAACGCCATCATCCCTTCACCCATCGGCAGCGACATGCCCGTGCTGTGGATCTGCATTTTCGGATCCAAGCGCATGGCGATCTCGCGCAACCACACGCCGAACTTCGCAACAACAAAGCCCAGGGTGATCACGGCAATACTGGTTCGCACCCACGCCAGAAAAGTGCGCTCAGCCGCCAGATATTCGGTAGTCAATTTATTTGAAGGCATTTTTGTACGCATAATTAACTCCGATTGATTCACTGCCGTGGTCTTACGCATTTAACTTAAAATGCATTGCATTCACGCTGCGGTTAATCGCGACGCACTTCACGGTTAAATCCGGCTTTCTCTACTGTTGCTGCGCCACCAATATTCTGTACAGCGTCTGCTGTGCTGGATTCAACGCCGAATACGCCTTCAGGTGGTAAGGCACCATCACCAATGCAAGATGGGTTTGCGCCGCGCCGATAGCCTCGATGTCCTGCTGGATAAGCGTAAGCGACGGCTCTATTGCCGAAGCATCAGAGGCATATTTTTTATAGGTATTTTGCAGCGCGCTGTTGCCTGAAATCGTGCTTTTTGCCATGCCGAATTTCAGCTCTTCTTGCTGTTTAATTTGCTCGCCGGACAATTGCAGTTGCTTCACATGCTTCAGAATCCAATACGGACCAGGATGATGGCTCTTGAATAGCGACGAAAACTCGAAAGAATGTGATGTAAAATATTGCTGCGCCTGTTTTTTTTGATCCGCACTCATGGTGGACAATGTTGATGCTGTGTCGGCACGCTCGACCTCACCCGATGCATGAGCGGACGCGAAACCCGCCAGCAAAAAGGCGATGCCCGCAAAAGATTGTTTTAATAGTTTCATAAAATACTCCGTTGATGATTCGGCTTTCATTCAGTCTTAGTGGGCTTAACCAGGGTGATAATTCGGATTCACTTCGGATATGGGAAGCGCGATTATCCAATCCCAGGAGTTACCCAGATAAATCGTGCCGCCGACGATGGTCGGACTTACGATACCAAAGCGCCCGCCGATATGTTTTTTACCGACGAGGATGCCGGTTTTCGGATTCACGGCATAAACAGTGCTGACGGTAGAAATATATAACGTTCCATCATAGAAGCTGGCGGGACCGCGTGCCGCGCCCGCAGGACTCTGCTCCGGCACCGTCCAGGTCCAGAGCAGTTTGCCGGTTTTCAGATTGAGTGCCTGGTAAATACTCTTGACGGGAGCGCCGACATACACCGTACCGTCATGAATCATGGGAACGCCGCCCTTAAAAGCGGGCGGCTTGGAACCGCGTCCCATCAGATGCGTCCAGAGCGGTTTCCCGGTTTCACTGTCAAAAGCGCGAACCGAAACATCCATGCTGACTTTGCCATTAACGGTTTTCTTGGCGGACACGGCATCGGTTATCACAATCCCATCCGATACCGCCGGCGAGACATCGCCCATGCCGGTGTTAATCGCTTGCGGGATTTGCCCTTTCCACAGCGTCTTGCCGGTCTTGGCATCCAGACAAAACAAGAAAGCAGGCACCGCCATGCCGACGTAAACCTTCCCTTTGTAAACCGCCGGGCTAGACATATTGCCCATGCCACCGAGCTTGTTCACCCAAAGCTGTTCGCCCGATTTCGGGTCAAGCGCGAAAACTTCACCGGTACCGGTGGAAAAAATGAGCCGCCCATCGCTGATGGCCGGTGTCGGCATCGCATCACCCTTGGTATCGAAATGCCACAGTAATTCTCCGGTATGGCGATCCAGCGCGTAAATTCCGTTGAACTCGACACCGGCTCCACGAATTGCGCTGCCTGTTTTTGCAAATGCCTGGGTATTGGAAAAATTAAACCCGACCGTTCCGGCATTGACGTACACAATGTTCCCCTGAACCAGCGGCTGCCCCATAAAAGTTGAGCCGACCGGGCTGGTGCGCCAGATAAGCTTTCCGGTTCGGGCATTCAGCGCATACACAAATTGATCGTCGCTCTGCGCGTAGATGATTCCGTCGACCGCGGTCACACCCAGCGCATTCCCCATCCACTGGGTCGCGGTGGTATCGCCGCTGGCTTCGCCTATGGCATCGCTGGCATAGGGCTTATTGGCAAGCGGCCATGCGCGCGCCTCGGCGAACTGCCAGGAGACACCGTCCTTGACCCAGGCTGGCGCATTCTTGGGTATTTTGTGCGTGGCGGCATTCCGTTCCGTGTTGCCGTAGGCATACAACCACGCTTGCGGGAAAGCAGCCCCGTCGCCTGAAGCGGGTGCATTTTCCGGGTAATACACTCGGTCGTATGGGCCGCCTTTTTCGACAGGCATGTCGCGCCCGCTGCCTAATTTTTCTTGCGCTTGCGCGATGCCTGTTCCGGCAACGGCCACCGCAATAATGAACATTAAAGTAAAAACTGCTTTCGTCATTTTGACTCCTATAATCTTCGCCAGATTTTCCGCGGGCATCACTTTAGCGGCCACATTGAATATGTTTGAATCGAGCGGCAACGAAAATGGACGTTGCGGCATATGACTCCATCAAAGTGTCGTGTTTTCGTTAGAGCAGCGTCTGTGCTCTATCGAACATAGACCGGATCGATTATTGAGAGCGCCGGCGTCCTAGCCGGCAGATTGATGCCCGCGCTTACCGGAGATGAAAATTACCCCCGCCGAACAGTCCAATCAAGCCGATAATAATTAAGTAGAGTGCGACGATGTAGTTCAGAAGACGCGGTACTACCAGAATGAGAATGCCTGCGATCAGCGAAATGAGAGGTGCGAGCGTTAAAGTAATATTCATGTTGATCTCCTGGGTTCATGTTTAACGAGGGGGTAGTGCCATTATTCTCACTTCGACCGCGTGCTCCTGGCGGTCGTCGGTCAGTGGAATGAATTGATCGGGACGTTCGACACCATTCAGCATCACGCGCATGGCATCGCTCTGCGCATCAGCCGCGACCTGTATCACGACGATATGGTAGACCGTCTCCCGATAGCGATAGTGCAGTTTGAAGCTGCTCCAATCCAGCGGCAGACAAGGGGCGAAATACAGCTTGTCCACTTCTAATCTTAGACCTAACAGCGATTCCACAATCAGTCGGTACATCCAACCCGCCGAGCCCGTGTACCAGCTCCATCCGCCGCGTCCGGCATGCGGTGCCACTGCATAAACGTCTGCGCTAACCACGTAGGGTTCTACTTTATAGAGCGCAACCCCCTCGGCTGTTTTGGCATGATTGACGGGGTTGATCATGGCCAGCAATTCCCACGCGCGCGCACTGTCGCCCAGCGCGGCGAATGCCATCACGGTCCAGATCGCGGCATGGGTATATTGCCCGCCATTTTCGCGCACACCGGGAACGTAACCTTTGATGTAGCCTGGATCCATATCCGCGGTATCGAACGGCGGATCCAAGAGTTGGATCAATGCGGCATCGTGCCGTACCAGACGCGCATACACGGCCTCCATGCCCTGACGCGAACGCGCATCATCGCCCGCGCCGGAGAGCACCGACCAACTTTGCGAGATCGAGTCGATTTGGCATTCGCTGTTGGCGGCTGATCCCAGTGCGGTGCCGTCGTCGAAATAGGCGCGGCGGTACCAAGCGCCATCCCAGGCGTTGGCCTCGATGCGCAGACGTAGTTGCGCGGCTTCGCTGCGGCATTCCTCGGCAAAGGCCATGTCGTCCATGCGCAGCGCCAATTCCGTGAAGCGCGTCAGTACTTCGTATAAGAAGAAACCGAGCCAGACGCTTTCGCCCTTGCCGTGCAAGCCCACCAGGTTCATGCCGTCGTTCCAGTCACCGGAACCGATCAGCGGCAGGCCATGTTCGCCAAAGGTGAGGCCGTGGCGGATGGCGCGCACACAATGCCGGTACAAGCTGGCCGTCTCTTTGGAGTACCCCGGCAAATCGTAATACGAGTCCTCATCGGAGTTGACGGGCGGGCCTTCGAGAAAGACGCTGGATTCCGCCAACACCCCGGTATCGCCGGTGCACAACACATAGCGGCACACCGCCAGCGGTAGCCACAGATAATCGTCGGAACAATGCGTGCGCACACCGCGACTCGATGGCGGATGCCACCAATGTTGCACATCGCCTTCCACAAACTGATGCGCGGCGGCGAGCAGTAATTGCTCGCGCACACGTTGCGGCTCGGCGTGAATCAGCGCCATCACGTCCTGCAATTGATCGCGAAATCCGAAAGCGCCGCCCGATTGATAATAGCCGCTACGCGCCCACAAGCGACAGGCCAATGTTTGGTACACCAACCAACCGTTGGTCAACACATTGAGCGAAGCGTCGGGCGTTTCCACTTGCACCGCGCCGAGCGTGTGATTCCAATATTGATGCACGGCATTGAGCGTTGCGTGAGCGGCAACCGAGCCACGCATACTGCGCACCATCTTGCGCGCATCATCGGTACCGCGTCTGCCGGCTTGGCCTAGCCGGAACACGATCTCGCGCTCTTGCCCGTCGGCTAATTCAAAACCGACTTGGATCGCGGCACAGGGATCCAGCCCCGCCCCTGTCTTGCCGGAAAGCCGTGCGCGCGCCATCGCCGCCGGATTATTAAGAGCGCCGTTACGGCCAATGAACTCTGCACGGTCACAGCTGATCGTGCGATTTGTGTCGTCCACATCGAAGAACGCAATCCGTTCGGCGAAGTCTGTGTTGTAAGGGTTGCGCGCAAACAGTGCACCGCTCTCGGCATCCACTTCGGTGGTGATATGCAGGGTCGATTTCGGTCGCAAATCGCCCAACACCCATTCCACGTAACCGGTCGCGGAGAGCCGCCGCGGGCGGCCTGAAGTGTTGCGTACTTTTAATACCAAAAATTTGACGGCTGCATCCAGTGCTACATACACCCACAATTCCGATGTAATGCCGCCCTCGCTATATTCGAACACGCTATAACCGAAGCCGTGGCGACTGACATAGGGATTTGTACCGCGGCACGGCAAGGGCGTGGGTGACCAAAAATGTCCGCTCTCTTCGTCGCGCAAATAAAACGCTTCGCCGCTCGCATCCGATACGGGATCGTTGTGCCAGGGCGTGAGACGAAATTCATGCGCGTTTTCGCTCCAGGTATAAGCTAGGCCGTTTTCGGAAATGACCGTGCCGAAATGTGCATTCGCCAGCACATTTACCCACGGCGCAGGGGTCACTTGTTCGGCCGTGGTGGTGATGACGTACTCGTGCCCATCCGGTGTAAATCCGCCCAGCCCATTGTGCAGGATAAGATCGCGCGGCGGCGACTCAGAAGCCCTAGGAAATTCGGCACGGTGATTTCGGCTGATCTGCAAGCGCGGCACCCGCACCGCTTTCAGGCTACGGCGGTTGAGTTGTTCTGCCAGCGTTCCTCGGCTGTCGCTGATCACAGCGCGCGCGACCGATTGGAACAAAATACGGTCTTCGCTCGATATCTGCTCTGCCGAGCGCACGAAGATGCCGCCCGGGCGATCAATTACATGCGCTTCGATTCCCGCAGCAATCAAACCAATAATTTGATCTTGCAGCAAGTGTCGATAACCGGCGCGGTCTTCGTTCCAAATCACCAAGTCCACCGCCAGCCCTTTTAAACGCCAGTACGCATGCGCCTGCACCAGTTGACGTGCCAATTCGATATTGGCGCCATCACCAATCTGCAACAGCACGATGGGCAAGTCGCCGGAAATGGCATAGCCCCATAGCCCGGATTGCCCGCGACGATTTTGCAGCAGAATGCTGGCATCGGCACGCAGTGAGGCGTTAGCATAGATCACAGAATTAGCCAAACGTCCGTAGAGTTGCGCATCGGCCTCGCTGGCATTGATCTGGCGCAACACCACTTGCGCATGCGTCCACGCGAGATCGAACACGCGATCCGCAAGCCGTCGATCCTGATATTTTTCCACTAGGCCCAACACCGCGTCGCGGCTTTCGCCCATGCCGGTGACCATATCGACGATGACCGTTTGTTCCGGATCGAGCGTGATGGCACAACGAATCGCGGCAATCGGATCCAGCACCGAACCCTGGCTACCCGAGAGTTTGCCTGGTGATCCCGCTACACTACGCAGCGCTTGCGGGTCGGCAGCCGTGCGGCCTCGGCCAATGAACTGCATGCGATCCGTCTCATAGGATATTTCGTCGACACCCGTGCCATGCACCGCCATCAAGTGCAACATCCAGGGCACCGGCTCACTTTTGGAGCGCGGCCGACGTGTGCAGAGTATGGCCTGGCGCTGCTCAAGGATCTCCGTCTGCACAAATAGATTACTGAAGGCCGGATGCAGCGCGTCTGCGGCGGATACGGCCAGTACGACTTCCGTGTAGCTCGTGACGGTGATGGTGCGGCGTGTCCGACCGTGATTGGTGAGGTGCAGACGGCGTAGTTCGATATCGTCTTCCGGTGACACTACGATCTCGGTATGCGTTTCAAAATCATTATCGCGGCGCCGGAATTCGGCGCGGCCCTCGGAAAAAATCGCTTCATAATGTTGCGGCATTTTCAGTGTCGGCTGATACGCCGTCGACCAGAAGTCAGCGCTGTCCACATCGCGCAAATAACAGAACGTGCCCCAGTGGTCGCTCGTCGTGTCTTCGCGCCAACGCGTCACGGCGAGATCTTTCCAGCGGCTGTAACCACCACCCGCATTGGTGACCATCACCTGGTAACGGCCATTGGACAATAACTGCACTTCCGGTATCGGCGTGTCGGGGCTGTCGAATATGCGAATCGGCGCTTCCGCCAGGGCGGTGCTGGGTCGAATTTCGGAGAGTTGTGCAACGTGCGGGGACAAAGCTTGGGCTCGGGGAATCCGCTCCTGCAACAGCAGCAAGGTCGCCTGGAACAGCGGGTCCGATTCGAAGCGTTTTTGCATCGGACGACCCAGCAGTAGATAAGACAGGGAAAGCAGGCTCATCCCTTGATGGTGCGCCATGTAAGAACGCACCACGGAGCTGGCTTCACCGCGACGTTGACGCGACGGGGTGTAATCAATGGCTTCATACAAACCGAATTTTCCTTCCATCCCGATCTCGGAGAGTCGCTGCAGGTTTAGGCACGCCGCCTCGGGTGCCACCATCAAGGCCAGCGCCGAGGCATACGGTGCAATCACTAAATCATCGGCCAGCCCACGTTTAAGCCCGAGTCCCGGCACGCCAAAGGCGCGGTACTGGTAGTTGAGATGAATATCAACCAAGTGGTAACCGGATTCCGACATACCCCACGGTACACCGCGCTGCCGCCCGTACTCAATCTGGCGCGCGACCGCTGCCCGATAAGTTTGGTCGAGCAGCGTGTCGTCAAAGGTCGGCATCACTAAGAGCGGCATCAGGTACTCGAACATCGAACCGCTCCACGACAACAGAATCGGTTCGCCGCCGGCGCTGGTGAGCAGTCGCCCCAGGGCAAACCAGCTTTCCTGCGGCACTTGTCCTTGCGCAATCGCGACGAAGTTGATCAAGCGCGCTTCGGATGCCAACAGGTCGTAGTAACTTGCGTCGCGTCGCAAATCATCCACGTTGTAGCCGATTGCCAACAGACGCGATGCCTTGTTGTAGAGGAATCCATACTCCATGCAAGAGAATGCATTGGTTTGCAGCGCCAAGCTTTCGATTATCGCAATGCGCTCCGTGGCGCGTTGCCGGGCATCCATCGTGCAGCGCTGAAAGGCTTGCAACCACACGTGTTCCGCCTCACCCAGCCGCTCAATGACTGGAAACGAAACGTCTTCGATGCTGGCCAACGTGCGCAGCGTGGGGATGGCACTGAAGCCGGGGTAATCGCCGAGCCCACTCGGTGCTGCCGGCAACAAGAGCCAGGGCGCGAGAAACGTCAACTCATCGAGCGCATTGCGGCATTGCCGGGCAAGCTTGCGCGCCCACCAATTCAAATCGCTTTCGGATACCGTCTCGGAGAGTACGGGGCTGGCATGATCCAGGGCCGGGTGATGTATGGATGGCTCATCCACTGCAACGTACTCACTGTTAGCGTGCGGCATAAGCTGAAGGTGAGTCGCCGCCGCAGTGGTGTTTCCGCCTTCACCCGACATCCCTTCACTACTGGTTTGCGCTGTTTGAGACATCAGGGTGGTCGCATCCAAGCTGTCGGCAAATGCCGTTGCGCGATTGCTTAGTCGATCTAGGCACTGCCATGCTTGTGCCAGCGTACTGTACCGGGAAGCGCAAGCCGTCTCAAAATCTGTTTGTAATTGTACGAGCGCAGCCGGCGCGGCGTTGGCCGCAACATCTACCAAAATTCCCAACGTATCGTGTAGCCCATCCAATAATCGTGGCGCCAGGATCGAGTCATCGGGAAGTGCGAGTAGACCTGGCCGCAAGGTCAACAAATGGCCGGCGAGATTTCCACTGTCCACCGTCGAAACATATTTAGGATGCAGCGGTTGCAGGGATAAGGTGTCGTACCAGTTGTAGAAATGGCCGCGATAGCGTTCCAGGCCCTCCATCGTGCGCAGGGTGTTCGCGCTACGCTCAATGAGTTTTCCGGCCGGAATGTAGCCGAAGTCGTAGGCGGTTAAATTTGCCAGTAACACCATCCCGATGTTGGTCGGCGAGGTACGGTGCGCCACGGCGGCGCCGCGATATTCTTGATAGTTATCCGGCGGCAGCCAATGATCTTCCGCACCGACAAAGGTCTCGAAGAAGGCCCAGGTTTTACGCGCAAGTTTACGCAAAAACATGATCTGCTCTTGCATCAGCCGCGCTTCGCGCCGCACCAGTGGTTGACTCAACCACCACGCAAACGCGGGGGAAATTAGCCACAGCAGCAGGATCGGCAAGGCAACGGCGAGCACCGCAGGCCTGAACCACGACAGATAGCCCATTGCGACAACCGCAATCAAGGGCGCGATCCACATCGCGCGCAACGTGCTGGCGAAATCTGTGCGGCTGCTGCGCGCTGCTTCACCTGAGGGGTTCCATTCCAGCAGACGCTGGTGCGTAAAGCCCATGCGCCCGAGCGTGCGCACGATCGCGTCTACACTAAAATAAGCTTCATACGGCAAGCATGCCAGCGTAAAAATCGCTTGCGCCAGACTTTGGGTAACGATGTCACGTACCGCAGTTAAATGTTGGCTGAACAGTACCTCGTTCGGCTTATGAAACATTTCCAGACCAGAGGCGATTAAAGGTGGGATCAGAAAAATGCCGATGACGGCCCAAGTCCAGATGCCCGGCGATGCCAGCAGCGCCCACCCCAGCAACAATAGTAGCGTTAATGCTAGCGGCACCAGGCTGCGTCGCAGGTTATCGAACAGCTTCCATTGCGATAACCAGGACAAGGGGTTCTTTTGCCAGCGCCCAGCCGCATCGCGCACGCGTGGTGACAGCCGTCCTAGCAACTGCCAATCGCCGCGTATCCAGCGATGACGGCGACTCACATCCGCACTGTAATGCGCGGGATAATCCTCATACAAATACACATCGCTCAATAAGCCTGCGCGCGCATAACAGCCTTCCAACAAATCGTGGCTGAGTATCCGATTCTCGGGAAAGCGCTCATTCAAGACTAGCTCGAATGTATCCACTGCATAGATGCCTTTGCCGATGAACGAACCTTCGTCAAACACATCTTGGTAGACATCGGAGATCGCGCGGGTATAAGGATCGATGCCGGAGTCAAAACCATGCAATTTTGCATAGCGCGAGCGGCTAGCGCCTTCCAGACTCACCGCGACACGCGGTTGTAAAATGCCGTAACCCGCATCAACGCGCTGCCGAGTGGCATCGTAGCGTGCGCGATTCAGCGGATGCGCCATGGTACCCACCATCTGCTTTGCGACATCGCGCGGCAATCGCGTATCCGTGTCCAAGGTGATGACGTATTGAATGTCGCCTAGGCAAGCGATATCACCCACAATGCAGGAGAAGCGACTTCCGGCATACTCCTTGCAGGTGCCGCGCGTTTCATCGTGTAACAGGGCATTCAAGTCCGAAAGTTTGCCGCGCTTGCGTTCGTAGCCCATCCACAGCCGCGCCTGCGGGTTCCAACGGCGCGGGCGATGAAACAAAAAAAATAGATCGTGATTGGCAGTAGCGTATTTCGCATTGAGCGCCTCGATTTGCGTTACTGCTAGCCGCAGCAGCGGCGCGTCTTCGGTGCGCGTTTCTTCCGCCGCATCACGAAAATCCGTCAATAAGCCGAAATACAGATTAGCGTCCCGATTCGCCAAGAAGCGCACTTCCAAGGCCTCGATCAAATCGTCGACGCTGCGCGCATCGCTGAGCATTGTCGGCACCACGACCAAGGTGCGTGATTGCGACGGAATGCCGCCGGAAAAATCCATGCGCGGCAATAAATGCGGGCGCACCAGCAAGGTTGCCAGCCAATTCACTAAGGCCAGTGCCAATTGGCTCGTCGCCAGCAGCGCCAGCAGTCCGATCGGTACACGCATATCGTGCGGTAACCCTTGGGCCTGCGCCAGCGCCAACAGCCCCACGCTGAAGATGATCGTGAGTAGCGCGATTGCGCCGAGATACACCACCAAGGGGCGTCGCACTGCGATTTTTACAAACGATGCGGACAGGGAAAAACGTACCTGCGCGACCGCTTCGAGTGCGCGTAGACCCTGGTCGATCAAATAATAACCAACGTGTGTTTCGCGTGTGTCGCCCCCCGACACTGCCCGCTTAACGGGCTGTGTAGCCTGTGCCAACTGAATCGCGCAGCGTGCCACTTCGACTTCGGAGAAGGGGCTAGTTTTTGCAAGTTTTTCGATCACATGGCGATAGCGATCGCGGGTTGCGAAATCCATTTCAGGGTAAGCCTTGGCCGGGTCTTCGCGTAAGGTTTGCTCGACGCTGCTCATGCTTTCGACGAATTCGCGCCAATCCATCCCACCCAGCGCGCGCAGGCTTCCAATGCTGTTGCTAATGGAAACTTGGTCGGCCGCCTGCTGTTGATTCCCCGATTGCACCGACTGCTCGATGGTCAGTCCAGTCTCGGCAAGTACTTGCTCAATCCAGGTCAACGGTAAGGCCAAGGCCAGGCTATGGCCTTGCAGTCGGCGCGTAAATTCCGACACGAACGGTGTCGACAGCGGCGGTTGCGAGCGCGCCATATCGGCGATCACCAGTACTAGGCTTTTCGGATCTTTCTCTGCGGTCGCTACCATCTGTTCGGCCCACGCGGCGGCGATGTCGCGATCCGCGCGACCGGCAGCGATGCGCACGGCTACGCGCCGCAAATTTTCAATCAAAGCTAGCCGCAACATGATCGGGATCGCCCAAAGTTCGCCCAACTTGAGTACGCTGACGGTCTGATACGCTGCGACGAAGCGGCTCAGGCTTTCCGGGTCCACCCGCCCATCACCGTGCGCGATGATTTCCAAGGCGATGTCGTACACACGGGGTAATTTGGCTGAAGGCCCATGCAACAAACGTGGCAATTCTCGGCTGTATCCCTCGGGCAAGTGGCGCTTGGCCGTGCGGATCTGCTCTTCAATCAAATAGAAGTTATCCAGCAGCCATTCACTCGCCGGCGTAATGCGCAGATTCGCCTTTACTGCTGCTGCGACACGCTCGTAGACGCCGTTCAACACCACTTCATTCGCTGCTAAGCGTGTCAAAAGCTGATCCCGCGGATGTTCTTGCGTCAGTTGATGCACCGCCGCAAGGCGCTTGCCATGCAGCTCCATTTGATCCGCGCTAAACAGTTCTGCGCGCAGCGGCGGCTCATCAAAGAAGTGTTTCAAGGGCATAACACGAGCGCGCAAGTACGCCCTGAGTTGGTTCAAATATTGAAAGAAATGAATGTCGCGGATTTTCATTTAGAGACGCATTTCTATACGTACTGGACGGATTTCGGATGGGTTACGCCAGATCAAACGACTGCCGAGTTCGTGGTCTCCCGAGCTACGGCGCAAGTACACCGTTTTCAAGATAGGCGGCATCGTAGGTCAAGACGATTTGTGGATCCGGCAGGACGAGTTGCTCATCTTTATCATCGTAGTCCAGGCGGCTGAGCATATCCTTGATGATGTTGAGCCGCGTCAAGTGTTTGTTATCGGCGCGCACGATGCCCCACGGTGTCACCGGGTTATGCGTACGCGCCAGCATCGCATTGCGCGCCAGGCTGTAGGGTTTCCATTTTTTGAGCGCTTGATCGTCAAGCGTGCTGATTTTCCATTGCGTGAGCGGACTTAGCTGACGCTCGTCCAAACGTTTTTTTTGCTCGGCTTTACTGATGTCGAGGTAGTATTTAAGGAGTTTGATCCCGGAGCTCACCAGCATGTGTTCGAACGCCAGTACCGAATCCATGAACTCTTCATACTCTGCATCGGTACAAAAGCCCATGACGCGCTCAACGCCGGCACGGTTGTACCAACTGCGGTTAAACAGCACGAGTTCCTGGCTCACTGGCAGATAGGGAACATAACGCTGAAAATACCACGCGCTGCGGTCGCGGTCGGAAGGTTTGCCTAGAGCTACGACGCGGGTTTCGCGCGGGCTTAAATGTTGGACGATACGCTTGATGCAGCCGTCCTTCCCGGCGGCATCCCGTCCCTCAAAGATGATGAGGATTTTGTCGCCGTCGCGAATGAGATGGCGTTGTAATTTAACAAGCTCGATCTGGAGTTGGCGCAGGGTGTGCTTATACGTCTTCTTGCTCATCACGGGCGCAGCCGTATTGGTTGCTTGTTTGTCTTGTTTGCCCATCACCTACCCCACGAATGTTTTATCGCCATCACAAAACGCAATTCGCTCGCCGCTAAGATTGAATCTCAAACGGAACCAAAAAACATTTCTCCAGCGGTTAACCAACGTAACCGCGATTATCGCTGATCTTCTTGCTTGGCGCGAATCTCCTTCATTACGTATGGCCTCGACTAGAGGCATCCACGGTCTCTTCGGACATGACATGGCGCTCTTTCTGTGGGGCTTCATCTTCGCCCAGCACCAGCCAGGCAACCAAGAAGCCCAAACCAAAGATCAGCAACGTCGGCATAATCCATATCCAACTTTGTCCGGTTTTCGCGCCGCTCGTTGTCAGATCACCACGGATCGCCGCCTCGGTGATGGCCCCACCGTCGAAAAGCAGAAAAAACACCACGATGACGGCAATGGAAATAACGAATATTTTTTGTAGGGCTGCATTCATGAAATAGACTCCTAAAAATGGTTCGCCTGATTAATTGTAATACTGCCGTCTGTTACGCTTCTGTTATTGTCGCAATCGATGTCGCCCACGTTGCACAAGCCGCCATAACCCCATGCCACTCGCCGCGTAGCTGAGCAAACGCCACGGGCGCAGCAACGCCAGGAGGGCGATGGGTAACAGCAATACGCCAGGATGGTTTTTAATGAAACGCATACCCGCAGTGATTTTATCGATCATCTGCGTAGCCGGACGCAAGGCAGCACCTTGTTGTGCGATTGCATCGCGTTCGGCACCAATTTGCACAACCAGCGCATTGCGTTGGTGCATCAAAGCGGCTGCCCTTTGTTTCATGATGGCGCGTCCAACTGCTGCCGATCTTTATACAATTCGCCGAGGCTTGCCTCGAACAAGCGTGGCCCGGATTGAAATTGGGCGCACACCCGATACCCGGCAATACCGGTACCAATCAAAAGTAGCAAGGCCAGTCCGCCGATGGCGTGCAGTCGATAAGGCGTATCCCAATACACAGCAACAACGAATAACAAAACCAGCATGAGTGTTGTGAACAGTAAAAACATGGCCACGAGGAAGTTGTATAAAAGCCTCCATAGTCGCAGTTTTTCTTCGACAAACTCCGTTGCGAACAAAGCCAAGCGCGTATGCAAGTGCGCGATGACGCTGCCCAGCAGATGCTTGGCCGAGTCAAACACGGCCATTGGCGCTGCACGGGTAGAAGCGGTGTCAGGTTCCACGGGCCGATCTCCAGTAAAAATTAACGTTTCGCGGCCAAAAACCCGATAAGCATACCAACCGCGGCGGCAACGCCCACAGCCGTCCACGGGTTGTCATGCACGTAATGATCGGTTGCCTGAGCCGCCTGCTTGGCTTTTTCGACAACACGCTGTTCCGCCTCTACCAAACGTACTTTTGCGTACTTTAACTTCTCGGTGAATTTTGCACGCTCTGCGCTAAAACCTTCGCCCGATACATGCGCCGTGGCTTGCAGCAAGGCTTCGGCATCGCTGACAATGGCTTTGAAATCATCGACTATTTTCACTTTGCTGCGGTTGAGTTCATTGACGGTTTGTTCCATGGCTATTCATTCCTTTAGGTTTTGGTTACGATTCCAGTCTTCAGTATCCCCTCGTATTTCAATTTGTGTTGTGCGCTAACGCACATAAGACAAAAATCAATCCCTGCGGTTAACCCAAAAACATCCACGCTGCATTTAGGGCAAGGGCAAACGCACCTTTCGATCACGCCAGAATCGATACATTAGTGGCTTGACGCTGATACCGTGAGCGAGAATGGAGAGGGTTACCACGATGAGCGTAAATTGAATCAATTCCACAGCCAATTTTTCCGGGAGACCGTGTGTAACGGCATACATTAAGTAGTACAACGAACCGATACCACGCACACCAAACCATGCCACCATCCCGCGCATGCGCCAAACCGCACGCGTGCTCCACAGACTAATCAAGACACTGATCGGACGCGCCACCAAAAATAAAAATAGCGCTAACGCAATAGCCCGCCAGTTCCAAGAATCGATAAAAAGCATGCCGCCGATCAGGAGAATCAGCAGCACCTCCGACAGCCGTTCAAGATGTTCTTTAAATACCAAGGAACCTTCGCTAACGTTTAGCGGCGTTTCGTTCGCCGCGCATTCCGGCGGCGGCATAATGGCATCTGGCACGGGAACTACCGGAACCTGCGTCTTGGTAAATTTGAGCTCGGTTTGACGTAGTGCGACAGCCGCGAAGAAAACAGCCAGAAAACCCCAAGCATGCGCGATGACACTGAGGCCATAGACCACACCAATCAGCCCCAAGCCGAGAAAGTCATAAATTAGGTCGCTCCTCGGCGATGCGCCGCGAAGCTTCCAGCTCAGATGGGCCAGCGCAACACCGGACGCGATACCGATCACGACTCCTGCAATGGTCGCCCATAATACATCGACCAACACCCACGGTAATCCATATGCGCCGATCTCATGCAAACCCAATAAGCCCAGACCCAGCATCACAAAGGGAAAGGCGCTACCGTCGTTCATACCGGCTTCGCAGGTTAAGGTAAAACGTAGCTGATCGTGATCCTCGGGATGGCGAATTTGCACATCCGTGGCCAGCACCGGATCGGTAGGCGCGAGGATTGCCCCGAGTAGGACACCGGCACCCAGCGGCAAATCTAAAAGGTAATAGGCAAAGGCGGCGACTAAACCGACCGTAATAGCCACTGAAACGGTTGCCAGCAGCATCGGGGTGCGCCAGCGCGCGAGGCTGAACGGTACCGGCATTTTGATGCCGGCGGAAAACAATGAAATGAGTACCGCCACTTCGGTGAGCAGTTGCAACAACGCGGCTTGCTTCAGCGGATTGAAGTGAAACACATTGAGCACAGTTGGGCCAAGCAGCAAACCCACCGCCAGATAGATTATGGCAGGCGTGACGGGAAGGCGTTTTAACGTCGCCGAGGTAAGGCCCATAACGAGTAAAAGCCACCCCACCAGTAAAAACCAATGCGCGCTGGTCAGTACGGAGGCTTTTTGCACCAACCAATCCGGATTATCCATATCGCTACCCACCATCCGTTTTTAAAATTCGCGCGTACTGCACCAAGCTCACTCTCCCAGCAACTCCGCCACGGGGTGCAATTGTTCCACATGCTGCGACACGACTTTCACGATAACGATGATTGGAATTCCCAGCAACAAGCCCCATACACCCCACAGCCAGGCCCAGAACAGCAATGAGACGAATACGGCGGCCATATTCATTTTGGCAAACTTTCCGGTCATCCAAGTGGCGATAAAAGTGCTGACAAAAGTGGCAATCAACAACGATGCACCCGCCACCAAAAGTCCACTGTAAAACGAATCAAATTGCATGAAGGCCGCCATACCCAGAATGGCCGCTGTGAGTCCTGGCCCCCCGTAAGGAACCACATGCAGTAAGCCGGCGACGACAGCCCAAGCCCCAGCGTTTTCTAAGCCGATCCAACGCAGCACGATCCAAGTCAGTAGCCCGACCAGCACATTGGTCACCAAGAGCATGAACATATATTTCTGAATAGAATCGTTGATGCCATCCAGAATGTGTACGGTGATTTTTCTTTTTGTTAAAGTCGGTCCGGCAAGACGCACCAGCTTGCGCTTGAACATATCGCCGCCCAGCAGGAAAAAAAACACCAAGAAAAGCACCATGACCACTTGCCCAACGAAGGCAAATACGCCTCTGGAACCCACCCACAAAAAATCGCTTAGCCTGAAGGAAGGTTTATCGATCACGACGTGCGTGGCGCGTTGCTTTGGTACGGGTGACACGTCGGCTTGGCTGGTCGCTTTTTCGATGGTGCTTGCGGCGGTCTGTACATTCTGCATATTGCTGAACGAGCCGCTGCGTAATTTGTTAAGTCCTGTCGACAATTTTTCAGCCGCCTCGGGCAACTGTGCGAATATTCGCTGCATCTGTCCGCGCAGCGCATAAGCGCCGAAAGCGAGTGCGCAGATTACGGCCAGCATGACAAGGCCAGCACCGACGACGCGCGGAATTTTAATCCGCTCCAACCACACGACAAGCGGATTTAAGGTGTAGGCAAAAAATATCCCTAACAACAAAGTGATTAAAAACGGTTGCGCCCAATCCAGTGCGAATACCGATGCGACCGTTGCTAAAATACCGAGTGCCATGCCGCGGGCATCCACCGGCAAATGCACCGTAAGCGGAATGGCATCGGCGAGTTTAGGTGGTTTATCTGTAGTTATTTCAGCGGCGGGGGGCACCGCTATTTCTATTGGAATGGGTATCGTCATCGTGGAATACCGCCGATGGCGGAACGGTTACTTAGCGCTTGCCGCCACCAAAAATTAGCAGCGCACCGCCTATCACCAAAGCGCCCACACCGGCCCAGACGGGAATATTGATCGTCTCTTGGTCTTTGATCGACAATTCGATTGGACCCAGCTTGGCTTCATGCGTTTCCTTGGTGTAGGTAAACCCGCCGTACACCAAACCTAGCGCACCGCCTAGAATCAGCGCCAATGCAGTGACTTTGATCGCGTTCATACTTACTCCTTTTTATGGTTACAAATCGGCACCCTCTGGAGCTTATGCCGTTCTTGCTTAAATCGAATCCATGCCGTGATGACGGCACCGAGTAATAAAAAATGAATGGTTCCATTAAGGGTTAATCCGGTGCCCAAGGCCATAAACCAGAGCGCAATCAAGATCACGGACAAAGTTTCCAATACACTTTTTCTTTCCATAAAATCCATATTCTCTTTCCGCAAAATCGGGTTGGCAAAAATGTACTATTCATCCATTGAAAACTCTCTGGGTTAACGATGGCCGGAATTTACGCCATCACCCAGCCCAGTTAGGCCGGGTGATTTCTTTAAAAATTTCGTTCCCAATTACTTGGTTCGCATGTCGTTCTTAACCGAGTTCACGCCCTTGACTCCACGCGCGATGCTCACGGCCTTATTGATATCTTCACGAGAACTGACAAACCCACTCAATTGCACTATCCCCTTAAAGGTTTCAACATTAATTTCGGAAGATTTCAGGGTCGGCTCATTAAAAATAGCCGCCTTTACTTTGGTGGTAATGACGGTATCGTCGATGTATTCTCCGGTGCCCTCTTTTTGCGGTGTGGATGCGCAACCCATAAAAGATACCAACACGATACTCAAGAAAAAAGCCGAAAAATATTTATTAAGTTGTTTCATAATTAAATCTCCTTAGTCAATTTGAAAAATAAAAAATTTGGTTTATATGCGCCCTAGAAGGAGCAAAAT
The DNA here is from genome assembly GCA_043783305.1 of Betaproteobacteria bacterium. Classification (GTDB taxonomy): domain Bacteria; phylum Pseudomonadota; class Gammaproteobacteria; order Burkholderiales; family Thiobacteraceae; genus RBG-16-58-11. Next base: position 6,251 of record JAYVZN010000056.1, on the reverse strand, counting down.
CAGCAAGACGATCAAAATGGTGCCGAGCACACCGCTCGGCGCGTAGCCCCAGCCGCGGCTGTGCGGCCAAGTCGGAATTGCTCCAACCAGCATCAACACAATCACAATTAAAATTATGGTTCCTAAGGACATTTACTCTCTCCTGGTTATGTTGCCAATCCATACCGCTTAAATAGCCCACTGCACCCGATGCAAATCGCTTGCAACCCAATGAGCGATCAGGTTAGCGGTCGCACAAAACTAATTCCGTGCGTTAGCGCACATAAAGCTATTTATGTCGCGGCGCTCCCTCTGCTTGAATTTATTTTTTGCCGCAGGTGTTGCGCATAACCGACTTTTCTATGGAAATTTAAATATGGATTAAGCAATGTAAAACGGCCTCGAAGGTCGTCTCGCACGGTGTGCGATTATGAAAATGATAAGCGATAGCCCAAACATTGGGATTGGTTTGGCGGGCTATGTTTTTGGGATGCTGTACAACCTAAGTGCGCGCATGCGATCCAAAAATCCTATGCTTAGAAGCTCTATTATTTCCACATCACATTGGATTTTGCTTTAGCGGCGGCGGCCAAAAGATCCATCAGCGGCAACGCACGATTGGCTAAGCTGATAACGGTCTCCTCCGCATTTTTGTCCGCAACGATCGGCGACATTTTATCCGCGTTGATTCCAGCCGTTAACTGGCTCAGCGCGGCGGGGACATCGCCCGCCAGAATTGCACCGGGCACGGTGGCGCTATGCCCCATCATTTTTAATAAGGTTAGCGCGACATCACCAAACAGCGTGATATCGGCATAGGCATCCGTCGTAAAAGTTACCAGCATCTACAATTCCTTAAAAAGATCGTTTCGGTGCTACGTTCACAAATTTTCAAGCGCTTTTTTTAATTTTGCCCGCACCTGTTCCGCAATGACCGTCAGCGCCGGGTTTCCCACCGCGCCCATCGATGCCACGGGATCGATAGCCGATATTTCCACCGCGCCGTCCGCTTGCGCTTGAACGATCACATTGCACGGTAGCATGGTGCCGATTTTGTCTTCCAACTTGAGTGCCTCGTAGGCAAAAGGCGGATTGCAGGCACCTAAAATTTTATACCCTCGAAAATCTACATTGAGTTTTTTCTTCAGCGTAGCCTGCACATCGATTTCCGTTAAAATGCCGAAACCTTCATTTTTCAGCGCTTCCGTTACTCGCGTGATTGCATCATCGAAGGAGCCTTGAATTGTTTTACTAAAGTGATAGCTCATTTCTCTCTTTCAAAGGTGACATCGGTTACAGGACTGGCATAGGTGGGTGCAACCCGGCACAACCTATTTTGAAGCAGGTTGCTAGCGGCTTGTTGGATTAAATCCTCGCCGTTGAGTTCAGCGCCGCGATAGAGTTTGCTGCCGATACTGGCATTAAGCATGATCCTTTGGTCGTCGATTGCATAGGGTCCCGCCAATTGCGTGCGGATCTTTTGCAGCGCGGCGGCGGCACTTTGTTCCCCATCAATTTCCGGCAGCATTAAAACAAATTCATTACCACCATAACGGCAAACGGTATCTCCCCCACGAATGCCGGCAGCTAAACGCAGGGCAACCTGCTGCAAGAGATTGTTACCTGCGGCAACACCTAAATGCTCATTGACCCATTTAAAATCATCCAGATCAACCAACAACAGCAGCACGAATTTTTGCTGTCGTATCGCCTGCCGCATGGCCTGATGTAGGCGGTCAAGCAACAAACGGCGATCCGGTAGGCCGGTCAGTGTATCGCGATGCATCGGCGGTTCGAGTTCCTGCTTTAAGCGGCGCGAAAATTGGACCAAGTTGCGACGCAAACAAGCGTTGGATGCCGCCAGTAATTTGATTTGCTGCTGTGCGCTATTGATTACCGACGGCTCATCCGCTGCGTGTGGCGTAGTATTTTCCGGCGCGGCGATGGTACTGCCCGTGGCATTATCTACGAACTGTTGTTCCATTTTTGTTTCCTTCCGTTGGGCATCTACACGTCCCCTGCAATCCGGTGATTGGCAGGATTTGACTAAGTTTAGGCGACAAAACGGAACTGTTCTGTACGGTAGCCCACTCGACGTTACACCGCGCTCGGTTTTTCCGTCGGCTTTAATGCCGCTTAAGGTAACCGGCCTTCCCAAGTGCAATCCCAACCATGCCCACGGCAGCGATAGCGTCGTACAGGTGTAATTAGACTCACCAATCGATCTATGAATCGGCGCCGCACGCGATCCACGGGGCTATTACAATAGGGGCACCTATGCACACCGGCGTGGTATTGCCTGGTGGGAAAATCCGAGCTTCGCAGTACACGCATATCCTTCTCCTCGTGTGACAGAAAGTGTTCTAAGTTCACTTTGACTTGGGGTTGAGTGGCCGTTCGTGGCTATTCAAGTATTGCGCCACATCCCAGGCATCTTGTTGCGAGAGCGTGCCGCCTTGACCAAGCGGCATGTTGGCGTGGATGAACGCGGCCGCTGTCGAAACGCGCGACATGCCGGCACCAGCGTTATAAGAATCTTTACCCCAAAGCGGCGGAAATGCATATTGACCATTTACTTTTGTGCCTTGCCCTGTGGCACCGTGGCAAATCACGCAGTTGGCCGCAAACACCAAAGCACCGCGCGCTATATCCGGCGCAAGCGTAGGGCTCTCCAGTTTTGGATAACCGCTACCCGCAAGGTCGGCACCGGTAGGGGCACCTTGTGCCAGCCAAAAGCTGTAAGCGACCAATGCAATCATTTCTTTACTATCGGCAGCGGGTGCCGTGCCATTCATGCTGAAACGGAAACATCCGGCCAAGCGCTCTTCGTAGCTATTCACCTTATGATTTTTTTCGCGATACGCGGGGTATTTAACGTAGGCTCCCCAGAGCGGCGCGGAATCCACTTTACGCCCGTCATCCAGGTGGCAGTTCACACAATTAAGTCCGTTGCCGACGAAGCTTTTTGCATAGACTTGTGTATTTTTAAAAATATTTCGACCGAGTAAAATCGTATTACCGAATTCGCCGCTCGGAATGGTGTCGGACGGTGGTGGGGAAAAGTTAGGGCGTTCATGCACTTGCAATTCTGCCGCCATTTTGGGCTTCAAGGGTGTCGACGGAACCGCTTTAGCAGCCGCATATAAAGCAGGTAAGTCTATTACACCCGCCACACCAAAGATCGACAACACGGACACAACAATCCATGACGGATGAAATGCTCTCGATTGTTTAAAGTTTTTGATCCAGCGCCATATCATGGTAGGCCCTCAAGATAGGTGCTGACGGCGGCGATCTCGCCAGGGCTCATTTTTTGCGCAACGGCTTTCATTAATCCTTGCGGATCATTCGTGCGCGCGCCGCTTCTCCAGTCTGCCAGTTGTTTACTGATGTACGGTGCATTTTGCCTTGCCAGTACAGGAAACGATGGCGCAATGCCCGCGCCCTTTTCACCATGACAGGCGAAACAAGCCGGGATATCTTTATCCCAATTACCTTGCTGCGCTAATAATTGACCACGTGAGACTGAAGGCGCTGGCACTGCAGGTGTCGCAGACCGTGCTTGTTTTCCAACCGGATTACTTGGCAAGCCGGCGTAATACTCCGCGACATCGTTTATTTGCGTGGCGCTGAGCCTTCGTGCAAATTCTTGCATGATCGAATTTTTGCGATATCCTTGCTGGAAGTCATGCAATTGCTTTGTGAGATACGCTTTGCTCTGCCCAGCCAGTCGCGGAAAACCCGCCGCCGCTTGGCCTTCGCCCTTAGCACCATGACATTGCATGCAAGCGGTGACTGCATTTGCCCCATGCAGGGTAAGCGCTTCTCCCGCCTCGGCATCCGCATAAGCAAGGTGGGATACTGCCGCCCCTAAAAACAACACAGTCGCGACAAAAAGTGTGCGCGTATTTTGTCGCACTAGCGATTAATCACACGCAGTAAGATCATCACAATCGCGATCACTAGCAGGATGTGAATGAATCCACCCAAGGTGTAAGAAGACACCAGCCCCAACAACCATAAAATAAGCAAAATAACGGCAATGGTATATAGCATGTATTGATCCTTTTATTTTGGAGGCTAGGCCGTCAACCGCCGACCCTATGGTCTACGCTGCTGCTGCATAGCTAGAGCCATCTAACTCGCTCCATGTTTAAATATTCTTACGCTGTTTGTTGCGTCAGTGCATTGACGTTAATGATGGTCACGATCATTATCCTGTTCGTTGTCATGGTGCCGATCATTTTGTTGCCCACGATCATGATCACCACGTTCCTCCCGACGGTTCTCTCGGCGATCTTGCCGATGTTCACGATGCTGCTCCTGATAACGCGGAGCATAATCGCGGTTATACCAATTATTATTAACAAAGTAGACCCGCTCATCGCAGGCGTTGTATTCGCCGCAATGTTTTCTCCAATGCCTGGCGTGGCCCGGAGGTACGCGCAGATAAATTGGCGGACGCTCTACCCCACGCTCGATCAATATCGGCTGGCGATAGATTACTTGTGGCGGCGGATAACCACCGATGTCGAGTTGGCCATAAAAACCGGGTTGACCGATGCTGACTGAAACACCAACATCGGCAGCAAAACCTGGGGTAGTCATGCCCGCTACAACAACTGCCGCTGCGAATAGAAAGCGTTTCATTTGAAATCTCCAATTACGGTTAAAAATTTGTGGCATCACGCAGCCCGCGTTTGCTTGCTCACATCACCACGCGTCTTCAAACTGAATAATGCAATACGCTTCAAAGTAAATCTGTTCGGCAGCGCACATAGCGCAAGACCGCAATAACCCAACTTTATAAAACCGTAATTCCAAACAAATTGTTCATGACCCTGTACATCTTTTAAGAAACTCTTGTGCTGTTGTGTTCGCTGGAGCACATAAGGTATTGATAAACACGAGTACCTTCTCTATAGGCGCATGCTCGTTCGAGCTTATGCAACCGGCTAACAAAGCGCTTGCAACAAAAATAATGAAGGTACAGATCATGGGGCAACATCGCTGGAGTTTAGTTCCTATTACGTCGGTGCTACTGATCCTCGCGACCCTCAGCGGCTGCGCGTCGCTTCCGCCGGGTTCAGATTTTGTAAAAACACCGTCGGTTGCACTAGTGCATCCGGAAGAAACTCAGTTGGGTCGCCAGTTCCAACAGGCGGCGCGCGCGCATGACGGCCACTCTGGATTTCGCATTATTCCGGTGGGTATCGATGGTTTTTTGACCCGCATGCAAATGATTAATGCCGCAGAACGAACGCTCGATTTACAGTATTTTATTTTTCGCGGAGATGAAACCGGCCAGCAACTGACTCGCGCGGTGCTGCGCGCGGCGGATCGTGGGGTGCGCGTACGCGTGTTGGTTGACGATGGTGAAACAGTTGGTGGTGACGAGCAAATTTCCACCCTGGCAGCACATCCCTCTGTTGAAATTCGTATCTTCAACCCATTCGCGTATCGTGGGGCCAATATGGGGTTGCGATCTCTCGAATTTCTGTTTAATTTTTCCCGACTCGACTATCGGATGCACAATAAACTGCTGGTCGTGGACAATGCTATCGCACTCATGGGTGGGCGAAATATCGGTGATCAATATTTTCAAATTGACCCTGAATCGCAATTCGCCGACGATGATGTATTTTCTGCTGGCCCCATTACGCAACAGCTCTCGATGACCTTCGATGAGTTCTGGAACAATGCCTTGTCGATCCCAGCGCAAGCGCTCTCTCCTGAAAAATCCAACCGTGCGGCCTTGAAAGAACAGCGCGAGGTGTTAAAGGAACAACACCACGAATTAAAATTTGACGGTACCCCGTATGTGAAGCTGGTTGCGAGCGGCGAGCCTTTTAACGGGATGATTTCCGGTCGCTTACCCTTGATCTGGGCGCACGCGCAGCTCATCAGCGATAGCCCGGACAAGAAAAAAGTGGAAAACGGCGCGATGATCGGCCGACTGATGCATCGAGCCGTAGCCAATGCCACGACCGACGTGAAGTCCGAGTTTCTAATGATTACCCCCTACCTGATACCGGGCAAAGAAGGAATGCAAATGTTCAAAAACCTGCGTCAACGTAATGTGCGTGTTCGTATTCTAACCAGCTCACTCGAATCTTCGACCGTATTGCTGGCCCAGTCCGGCTACATGTCGTATCGCACACCGCTGCTGGAGAGCGGCGTTGAGCTCTATGAGATCCGCTCCCTACTGGGTAACGCTCGTGGTAGCGGTGGCTCGACAACAATATCGCGTTATGGAAATTATTCTTTGCACG
>JAYVZN010000055.1:0-5387 GCA_043783305.1 Betaproteobacteria bacterium | reverse complement strand
ACCCGGCGGTCAAGTTCGCTCCGGCTTCGCCTGCGCGGGACGCTGCGCTATCGGCTTCGTTTGTTCCGTCCGAAATCACAGTTGCGCTTTTGCGTAGCGCTGAGTTCAAAGCGTTCTTTTCATCATTGGTTAATTCGTGCATCGCCTTCATCCTTTCCGGGGCGCATCGCCCCTTACCTCAGAGTTAGGCGTCACCGGCAAAGTCGGCCAGCCATCATTTATGCGGTGATAGCCGCTTGTCCGTAACCACTCCCGGCTTTCGTTTTGCAGTTCGGGTGCAATCATCACGGCCTCTGCTCTGGCTTTGTGCAGCGCCAGCAACCGAACTTCCGGCGCTGAGTACGGCATTTGTTGTGCCGCCCATTCCATGTCAAGCGAACTTAATGCGCGATCACGTTCTACAATGTACTTCTCTAGGTCATCCATTTTGTCTCCGTTTCTACGCCTAACACTGCGCTCAACTGTGACCGCCTTCGGCGGCAAAGTTAGCTTTGATTGTTAGGCGTCAGTTTCAATTGGCGTGCCGCCAGATATAGCACCTGCCGAATGTGAAATGTTTTATCTTGTGCATAGCTATATGAAGCAAGCATATATTTTCACCGCAATATTTGCAGCGATAGTGCGCTGTTGTATTACAAACATTTTTGTCATTACATTCTCCGTACATATCATTCCTTTTTTAAAGTTCGGCCTAACCCGTCAATCAACCCGGACTCCTTCTGAGCCGGTTATTTGGGATTGTTGGGCGTCACGATTTCCACGATGTCATCACCACGACGAACCCCAAAACAGTTAGGGCCCCGGATATCAGTATCGGTGCGGCTATAAGCCACCAAGACCAATTTATAACGCCAGCAATTTTTAATACCGCAAATATCCCGCTCAAAACGCCAACCAAAATTACTATTTTCATGTCTACTCTCCGTAGTTACCAGCGCCGCCCAACCCATACTTCGAGAGGGACGCACGAAAATCCGCGCTGTTTAAGTTTTTGTCCAGGGCGTGCGCCCCTCAAGATCAACGTTAGCCTGCAATGTTTTCCCACGCAGGCAAATCTCTTGCGTGGCTTAAATCATCATATTGCCATGCAATCACGGTTGCGTTTATGCAGGTTTCGTCCCGCGCCATTTTGTTTATCTCTTCCGCCACCCGCTCCGCCTCTTCTTTCGAGGGAGAAGCGTAAAGATCATCCGGCCCACCTATAAGTACAGCCCATAAATTATTCAACTTATTTTTCTTCCGGGCTAACCCTGCGGTCGAGCGCGACTCGCCGCCATCGGCCTCGTTTGTTTCCGGCGTTTCATTCACGGTTTTCTCCTTTCGGTGCGGCAAGCGCCTCACCTTTACAGTTATGCCAATTAAAACCACATGCATCCATCAACCGATTCATTGCCTGTTCCGAGTGGTATCGACCTTTTACGCAGCAAAGATTTTTTGCCGCAAGCTCTATTTGGTGCAGCCGCTCTATTTCTTGCGCAGCCTTATCGAGCAATTTCGCAACATCTTCTGCGTCATCATTCCTGCAAATATCTGCTACATCTCTCAAATCAATTACTAAATTTAAGACACTCTCGATCTCAGACATTCCTCACTCCTTAGTAATCACACCCAAGCACTCATTGCCTCGGCCAGCGTCAAACCAACTTTTTTACACGGCGCATTGCGTTGCCGCCATCGTGCTGCATGGCTCACGCCGCAAGCGGTCTTTGCGTAGTATGTTGGCCAAGATTCGTAATATTTCCTTGGAATCGGCTTGTCGCATATCGGGCAAAGTTTTGGCTGGTTCATGCGGCCCTCTGTTGAAATTCGTTGGTAAGCCAACTCAATGCGGTTTGACCGTCTACACCAAATGAAACGGCGACCGCTTCAATTATGTCAAATCGCGTTGGTTGTTTTGGCGTGGACGCCGCAGACGCTTTCAAATTCGACAACCCAGGCTCAACCGGCCAGTCATCCATACTTCCCAGCGCTTTAATAGCTGCCTTCCGTTCACGGTCAACTTGGTCGGCTTTTTCTTCCTCTTGTTTTTTTTGCGCATCGAACATTGCCTTGCGATCTGCATCCAACTTAGCCTCGGCCTTTTCCTGTTCTTCCTTCTGGATGGCTGCGCGTTGGGCTTCCAGCTTGGCTGCTTCAGATGCTCTGTGTTGAGAAATGCGCGTCATAATCACAAGACGGAAATCGTCAACAGGTTTGTAGATAATGGTTTGCAAATCACGGAATAGAGGCTCATATCCTGGGGTGACTACCGTTAGTTTGTAGTCGGCCAACTTCCCGCGAATATCCTTCGCCACTGCATCTGCCTCAAACATTCCATTGCGCAACGCGGTATCAACAGCGTCTTGCATTGCGGAAAGCTTCTTCATGTTCCGCATTGCTTCGGAAAATACCGGCATTGGCATTAAAATTCTGATCGGCGTTATCTCAGCCTCAAGCGCAAGTACATGATCGTTAAATAACATTCTCGTCCGCTGCACAATCTCCGCCTTACGATTTTCCTTCTCAGACTTGACCAGCTTATCCAACTTCAAGCGTACTTCGCTCGATGCTTTTTTGATGCTGTCGATCGTGCGGAATAGCTCGTCAATGCTTGCTGTTTGACTAAGCGCGTGCTGTTTCGCCGCGTCTAGCCGTTCCTCTGCATCCTTGCAAAACTTCACGGCCTTTTCTGCATCGGCAAAGTCTTGGTCGGTTTGCAGGTTCGTGTTTATCCCGTTAAACACGGCCAAAGCCGTTTCCTTGAACTCCGCAAGGTTTGATGCTGTAACCATGCCGGTGATTTCAATGCGTAGCGCTGGGAGAGATTCTGGCGTCTTGCCGATGACTTCTATGATGGCTTCTGGTGGGGTGTATGCGGCCAAGTCTTTGGCGAATTGTTTCCACCCAGCAATCAGCGCGGCGCGGCAATCTGGATTCGATTCATACCAAAGATCATGCGTATTTATTTCCGTTCCGTCAGAAGCCGTGAAAATTACCCGCTTCGCGCCAGTAACGAGCAAAGCCTGTTCGAGTTGCCAAAAATAATGCGGCTTCAATTCACCGGATTGAATACTTCTGACCAACTCAGCATTGACCAGTTTGTTTTCCCACACGGTAGCGCCATCAAAGGTGATACCGTCGAGACTAGCCAGTAACGGCAAGCCCTCGACCTCAAGACTTACCGTGATAGGGGATAGCTCGTCGCCAATCAGTTCTTCGACGATTGGCCGTGCCGCCGCTTCCGCCGCATGCCCGCGATCAAACAAAAACTGCTTGTTCGCGTCAACTTCCGGCGCGATGCCGGTATGCTTTTGCTTAAGCAATTCGTCGCGCGTCATGTACTTGCTGGCACCCATCATTGCTGATGCTTCGCTGGCGGTGAAATGCTTGGCGCGAATCGCTAACCATTCTTTGCTGCCCTGCAATGCAGTTATAGTTTCCATTTTTAACCATCACTTCCTGGCTCATTGACTTCAGTAAATTCAGCAGCTTCAACCTTCCAGCTATGAATCTCGTTTTTTTGGTTGTCGGTCAGCTTCGTGCGTGCGCTCAACCATGCAATTAAATCAGCCGAAGATTTAGTGCCGGCCTGGATTGTCGTCTTGTGCTTGGTGCGCACAGCGCTAAAGCTTTCGTCGGTGCATTCGGTAAGTTCGGGTTTGGCTGTCGGCGTTACTTCGCCGGTCGTTTGGTCAATCGTCGCGCCACTGGCGTACTCGTCCAGCGCCTTGCCTTCCATTTCGTCAGCCGTTGGCGCGGCTCCTGCTTCTGGAAATCCAATACGGAAAGCCTGCGCCTGGGCACACTTGGCAATCTGCCCGTATGGGCGCTTTGTCCACATAGCGTTTGGCGCGATAGACTTTTCTTGACCGCCCTTGACAGCGTAGTTTTCTTTCCAGCGCTCGACGGCGGTAAACTCAACAATCTTGCCGCTTGGCAATTCGCGCTTGACCGTTACCTTGCACCACTCTGGATAGGTAATTTCTACGCCGCCGATTTTCTCTGTTTTGTCAGGCCCATATTCAGGCTCAGTAACACCTGCCAGCGCTCCTGATCGCGCCGCCTGGGTGCGGTATAGACCAACTCCCGGCATGATTACATCGCGCATTGTCTTGTTTTTGTTGTCCCACATTGGCACGATATGAACTGGTTTTTGCATGGGATCAAGGCTTGATGCCTTGCAATAACTGATAACCATCTTGATGCTGTTATCTGCGGCACCCGGATAAAGAGACGTGCGCAATACATCGACAAGCTCTTGCTCGTTCATCGAGAAAGCGGTGATTCCTGTTTGCTGCGGCAACTTCACTACTGCATTCATTTCCCAAACTCCTTATTTGTTACTTAACGCACCGAATAAACGCCTGGCGCTCTTTAGTAGCCGAATCAAACATTGGTGAACATGCTTCCATATCGGGTTTCCGCTGTACTTGATTCGCCGGGTGCGCAATCCATTTGCGGCCAAGATAATCCTTAGCCGCTTGTATCTTCTCGGCTATGCGCTTTTGCGCATCATCCGGTACACAGCATCCGTCAACCGTAATAAATTGCGGGTCATGCTGGATGTGTTTGTCGAAAAACTTTCGCTGTCTAATGTTCATCTTTCATCCCCTCATGAATACAAGAACCGATCAACCACACAGCACCAAGCGCTGCTGCGAACCAGATAATTAAACTGATTGTTAAAATACTCATTTAAGCCCCCAGGTTAAGTAGCCAATAAAAATTCCACCAACCAGACACAGTAAGCAGCAAACGATAAGCGTTGCTTCGTTACACACGGCCGATTTTCCGCTGCGTCTGAAGGTCAATAAGCATGCCGAAAATGTCGGAAATCTGAGCATATTTATCATGCATTTTGTCGCGCCCTTGCCAGATGGTCGCAATCTGCGATAGGTGTTCGCGGGCGTCTTCATCCGGCATATCGTCCAGGATATAATTAGTGAATGTTTCCCAAGCTTCATCTGCCGCCGCGTCGTACATACGATCAATATCTGATGCGTCCATGATTAGCTCCTAAGTTGTTTAGGTACCAGTCTCTCCTGGTAGTCACTGGGCTTTCGTTATCCAGTTACGCCTTGGTGTAAGCCCCAAGGTGCCTTACTCGATCAACCGGACACTCCTGCCGGTTATCTTTACTGCTCTGTACTGCATGCCCTAAAAGTTAGCCGTTGCCGTAGCCGTAGCCGTAGCCGTCGCCGTCGCCGTTGCCGTAGCCGTAGCCGTCGCCGTCGCCGTTGCCGCGGCCATCGCCGTAGCCGTTGCCGTGGCCGTAGCCGTTGCCGTCGTCGTCGTCGTAGCCGGTGCCTTTCATCAATCTTCTCCGATCAGTTGTCGAACAGCGAGCTGTGAGGCCAGCGACAAGCGGATGTCGCCCTCGTGCTCGTACATCGAGACGATGGGCGGGT
>JAYVZN010000054.1:0-13065 GCA_043783305.1 Betaproteobacteria bacterium | reverse complement strand
GATTGTCGAATGTTTCCAGGGACTTGCTTGGTTTGCTGGGCATTTGTCTTTTCTTTGTCAAAATTGGGTTCAAAATTAGGTAAAATTATAACCCTGCCTTAGGGCATCAGGGACGGTTTAGGAGCGTAACCCTTCGTGGAGTAAGCCGTCTTCATTTCATAATAATTAAGAAATTCAATTGTGCGCCTGACTCATATAAAACTTGCTGGTTTTAAATCCTTTGTCGATCCCACGACGATTCACGTGCCCGGCCAATTGATCGGCGTGGTCGGACCTAACGGCTGCGGGAAATCGAATGTTATCGATGCGGTGCGCTGGGTGTTGGGCGAAAGCTCAGCCAAACATCTGCGTGGCGAAACTATGCAGGACGTATTGTTCAACGGCTCCGGTGGTCGCAACCCGGTGTCGCGCGCCAGTGTGGAATTGGTGTTTGACAATCATTTGGGTCGCGCCGGCGGTCAGTGGTCGGCGTATGCCGAAGTTTCGGTGAAGCGTGTGCTGGATCGCAATGGCGACTCCAACTACTCGATTAACAACCAGCACGTGCGCCGTCGCGATGTGATGGATATGTTCCTCGGCACCGGTGTCGGCGCGCGGGCCTACGCCATTATCGAGCAGGGCATGATCTCGCGCGTGATCGACGCTAAGCCGGAAGAACTGCGCGTGTTCTTGGAAGAAGCGGCCGGCATTTCGATTTATAAAGAACGCCGACGCGAAACTGAAAACCGTTTGCGTGATACGCGCGCCAACTTATCGCGCGTCGAAGATATCCGCATCGAACTGGGCAGCCAGGTGGAGCGTTTGGGTTCGCAAGCCGAAGTGGCCAAGGAATACCACGCGCTGCACGCGCAAATGACTGCGGCGCAACACATGCTGTGGTTTCTGCGCAAACGTGAAGCACAAACACAATGGGAAAAAGCCACGCGCGAGGTTGAGCGATTAATGACCGAGCTGGAAGCCGAGACAGCACGCTTGCGCGATGCGGAGAGTCGCTTGGAAACCGCACGGGCAGGGCACTATAGCGCCAGCGATCAACTGCATGCAGTACAGGGCGAGGTGTATACGGCGAATGCCGAAGTGGCGAAAGTCGAGCAGCAAATTCAGCATCAGCGCGATAGCCGCAATCGCATCGCACAGCAAATCGCTTCGCTCGAGAACCAATTGGCGCAGCATCAGGCGCAACGCGCGCAAGCCGCTGAACAGCTCGCCGATTGGCGCGAGCAATTAGCGGTTGCCGAAAAAGCTGCCGCACAGACGGCCGAAACGGCGACGGCACAACGCCAGCAACTCCCCGGTGCGCAATCGGCTTTCGATAAGGCCCAGACACAGAACAATGAATTGCAACGGCAACTGGCCGAAGCCGAGCAAAGTCGGCGCGTGGAAGAGACGCATTTTGCGCATGCCGAAAAAGCCTTAGAGCAGTTTCGGGCACGTTTAACGCGTTTGCAACAAGAGCAAACGCAACTCAGCCGTCCAGATAGTGCTTTATTGGCTTCGCAACAGGCGCAAGTCGCAACATTAACCGGGCAATTGGATAGCGCGCGTAAAGGCTATACCGAGAAGCATCAACGCCAACCCGAAACCGAGCGCGCCGTGCGTGAAGCCGGACGCAAAGTTCAAGAGCAGTTGCAAAACCTCGCTCGCCTGGAAGCGCGCGTGCATACGCTGACGCAAATGCAACAGGATCTGGATCAAGACGAAAAACTCAAGGCTTGGCTTGCAAAGCACCAGCTCACGAGTTTGCCGCGCTTATGGCAAAATCTAAAAATCGAAGCGGGTTGGGACATTGCCTTGGAAGGCGTGTTGCGCGACCGCGTGAATGCGGTCGTGGTGAACGATGAAGCCGCTGCTGCGCAATACTTCGCGGATACGCCACCCGCTGCCATGACCATCGTCGTAGGCGCAGCTGGAAGCTTGAGTGCCAATGCCGCCGAGCGCGGCCTGACACCGCTGGCGCAATATGTGCGCTGGAGTGGCCAAGGTGGCGGTTGTGTCGCGGATTGGCTGCACGGCGTATATACCGCAGAAAACTGTGACGAAGCCCTGGCGCTCCGCGATGCCTTGCAAGCGGGCGAACGCATTGTGTGCCAAGCAGGGCATGTGGTTACGCGCTACGGGATGAGCTTCCACGGCGAGCAATCGCCCTTGCATTCCGTGTTGTTGCGTCAACGCGAGATTGAAACCCTTAAAGTCGAAATTCAAAGTGGTAAAGAAGCTCAGAGTGGGCTGGAAGTGGTAACCACTCTAGCCGAAGAGCAGCTAGCCTTACTCAAAGCAGATTTGTCGACCGGCCAAGCTGATATTAGCCGCATGCAGCAAGAACTGCATCGGGTGCAAATGGAAGCTCAGCGTTTAACGCAATTGGAACAACAAGCCGCGCAGCGCGGCAGCGCCATCGAACGTGAAATGCATGAAGTGACGACGGCGGTGACTAACGAGGACGTAAATCGCAATCGTTTGAGCGAGAACCTTAAAACGCAACGCGTTGCGATTGAGGCTTTGCTGCAATCGATGCAGCAAGCGAAAGTGGTGCGCGAGGAAGCAACCGCCACCTTGAATCGCCAACGCGAGGCACTCGCCGCCGCAGAGCGCGCCGCACAGGAAGCGGCGTTTACCGAACGTGCGGCACGTTCCAAAATTCAAGAGTTGGAAAATATTGCGCGCCTCGCGGAAGAAGCATTAACGCGCATTGCAACTGAAACTGCGGGCTTGCAGGAAGAAAACAAAGGCTTGGACGAGGTGCCGTTAAAAATCGCCTTAGATCAATGCTTAGCCACACGGCAAGCGGTTGAACAAAAGCAGGCGGCGGCGCGCGATGTGTTGGCGCAGGCGACTTTGGCGTTGCAAGCGGTAGAGCAAGAGCGCTTACAGTCCGAACAACGCCACGATCCGCTGCGCGATAAATTGGAACAGATGCGGCTCAAAGAACAAGAGACGCGTATCGCCAATGAACAAGCTGCCACGCAGTTGCAGGAAGCCGGTGCGGATGTGGAAGCCTTGGCGCAGCAAGCGGAAAAAAGCGATCGGGCGGATCATCTGCAACGCGAAATCAATCGCTTGAAACTCGTGATCGAAGAACTCGGTGCCGTGAACTTGGCCGCGCTGGACGAACTGCAGGCGGCCAGCGAGCGTAAGCAGTACTTGGATGCGCAATCGGCGGATTTACTGCAAGCGGTGGAAACCCTGGAAGATGCCATTCATAAAATCGATAAAGAAACACGCACCCGTTTGCAAGAAACCTACGATACTGTGAATGGTTATTTCAAAGACTTGTTCCCTTCGATTTTCGGTGGCGGTCATGCCGAATTGGTGCTGACGGGCGATGAGATTCTCGATGCCGGCGTACAAATCATTGCGCAACCACCCGGCAAACGGAACAATTCGATTCACTTGCTGTCGGGTGGCGAAAAGGCGCTGACCGCTTTATCCTTGGTGTTTTCCTTGTTCCGCTTGAATCCGGCGCCATTTTGTTTGCTGGACGAGGTGGATGCGCCGCTGGACGATGCGAATACCGAGCGTTATTGTGACTTGGTTAAAAAAATGAGCGAGCATACGCAATTCATGTTTATTACCCACAATAAGATCACTATGGAAATGGCGCAGCAACTGATCGGCGTAACCATGCCCGAGTCCGGCGTGTCGCGGATTGTGGCGGTGGACGTGGACGATGCCATGAAAATGCAAGAACAAGCCGTAGCTTAATTAAGAGAAAAATAATTCGATGAGCGATCTGCATTTAAGTTTAGTGATATTCGGCCTCCTAGTGATCGTGAGCGTGGTCGCTTACAACTGGATTCAAGAACAAAAATTTAGAAAAATTGCGCAACAACGCTTTCAAACTCCACGCGAAGATGTCTTGATGACATCTTCCGACGATTCGATGGCGGAGGCGCAGAATTCAAAGACTGAAACGTTGGACGATGTGCGCATTGAACCCAGCTTGAAAGAGAATTACAGCACCGAGCCCGCCGCAGTTGAACCCGCAGTGGAGTCCTCTGCGAAAATAACCGCGCCGGCATCGGTATCCCGTAAGCCGGAAAGTGAATACCCGGCACCCATCGACAGCGCGATTGAATACATTGTACGCCTCGACTTCTCGGAACCGGTTCAAGCCGCGGCGGTACGTTCTGCTCTAGGCGCTTTGGAATTTGGAAAACCGGTGCAATGGCTTGTACACAATGCAACGGGTCAATGGGAAGCATTGGCGCGCGCACGTGATCGTTTGGAAACCGTATCGCTCTATGGCGGATTGCAGTTGGCGGATCGCGCCGGCGCAGTGAGCCGTGACGAGTTAAATGCTTTTACACAGCAAGTACAGCAAGCTGGGGAAATATTGAGTGCAGTGGTACAACTTCCAGAGCGTCAAAATGCGTTGGAAATTGCGGCTAAGCTCGACGAATTTTGTGCCGATGTCGATATCTTGGTGGGGGTGAATGTGATTGCCTTAGAGCAATCTGCGTTCCTGGGAACCAAAATTCGCGCTTTGGCCGAAGCCGGCGGATTTACGTTGGCCCGTGATGGAACCTATCAATATTGTGATGACCACGGCACGGTCTTATATTCACTGAGTAATCAAGAATCAGCTCCTTTTAGCGCCGATGCGATAAAAAATCTCACCACGCATGGCTTGACGATGTTGTTTGATGTGCCGCGTATCCCGAATGGCTTGCGCGCTTTTGAGCACATGATTTCGTTCGCACGCCAGCTCACAGACTCGTTAAAAGGCCTGATGGTGGATGACAATCTGCGACCACTCACCGAAGAAGGTGTGAGCAAGATCAAGCAACAGCTTTCCTTGATTTACGGCAAGATGGATAAGAACGGTATCCCCGCTGGCTCTGCGCGTGCGCAGCGGCTGTTTTCCTAGACATCATGACGCTGTTGATCGTTTAAAGCGGCGCTTGCTTAATTTTTGATCGATGCTTGATCAACTCCCGACTATGAGCCCGCCGACCACTGTCATCGTACGCATTCAGCAGCTTCGCCAAGAAATTGAGACGCACAACTACCGCTATTATGTACAAGATGCTCCCACCATTCCGGATGCGGAGTTTGACAAATTATTTCGTGAATTGCAGCAGCTTGAATCCGAATATCCGCAACTAGCCTCTCCGGATTCCCCAACCCAGCGCGTCGGTGCGCGACCAATCGCTTCGTTTTCGCAATGCACGCATCGCGTTCCAATGCTTTCTTTAAACAATGCTTTTAACGACGAAGAAGTACAAAACTTCGACCGCCGTGTGCGGGAAGGTTTAGAGCAAGACACCGTTGAATACGCCGTGGAGCCAAAATTTGATGGTCTTGCGATCAGTTTAATTTATGAAAATGGTTTGTTGGTTGTGGCGGCAACACGCGGCGATGGCTTTAGCGGAGAAGATGTTACTGCCAATGTAAAGACAATTTATACCATTCCCTTGAAACTGCAAACAGAGCACCCGCCACAACGACTCGAAGTGCGTGGTGAAGTGTTGATGCTCAAGCGTGATTTTGAAAATCTAAACGCGGCGCAACGCGCCAAAGGCGAAAAGGAATTTGCTAATCCGCGCAATGCGGCCGCGGGTTCCTTACGCCAACTCGATTCTAAAATCACCGCCTCGCGCAAGCTGACATTTTTTGCTTATGCCTTGGGAGCGGTCGAAGGCGCAACCGCGCCACCAACGCACAGTAAGCTCATGGAATGGTTGAGCACATTGCATTTTCAGGTGTGCTATGAACGCAATGTGGTGAGCGGTGTGGAAGGTTTGCTGTCCTATTATCGTGCATTGGGTGCCCGGCGTGATGCCTTGCCGTTTGAAATCGACGGTGTCGTGTATAAGGTCAATGATTTTGCGGCGCAAGCACAATTGGGTTTTGTCTCACGTGCGCCGCGTTTTGCGCTGGCGCATAAATTTCCGGCGCAAGAGATGATAACGGAAGTGTTGGATATCGACGTGCAAGTCGGTCGCACCGGTGCCATCACACCGGTGGCGCGCTTAAAACCGGTCTTGGTCGGCGGGGTGACGGTGACGAATGCGACGCTTCATAATGAAGATGAAGTTCGGCGTAAAGACGTTCACATAGGTGATTTTGTGATCGTACGACGTGCAGGCGATGTAATTCCGGAAGTCGTGAGTGTGGTGATCGAGAAGCGCCCGGTAGAAGTACGAGCATTCGTGATGCCGACGCAGTGCCCGGTATGCGGTTCGCACATTGTAAAACTACCGGACGAAGCCGTGGCGCGTTGCAGTGGCGGCCTGTTTTGCCCGGCACAACGCAAGCAGGCGTTACTGCATTTTGCCAGTCGTCGCGCGCTGGATATTGAAGGCTTAGGTGATAAATTAGTCGAGCAGTTGGTGGATAGCGGCCTGGTGCATACCCCTGCCGATATTTATAAACTCGACCAGCAAACGCTGGCGAATTTAGAACGCATGGCGGAAAAGTCAGCATCAAATATTTTAGCCGCGATAGAGCACAGCAAAAAAACTACGCTGGAGCGTTTTGTTTACGCACTGGGTATCCGTAATGTCGGCGAAACCACAGCTAAAGCATTGGCGCGATATTTTGGCGCACTGGAGCGCTTGATGGATGCCGGCGAAGCACAATTGGTCGAGGTGCCGGACATTGGTCCGATTGTGGCCGAAAGTATCGTACAATTTTTCGCAGAGCCGCATAACCGGGAAGTTATCAAAAACTTACGCACCGTCGGCGTGATCTGGCCTGAGGGAGAAGGGCAACCGATCATTGAACAAAGCACACTGAGCGGCAAGAGTTTTGTATTAACGGGCACACTACCCACGTTATCGCGCGAACAGGCTGGTGAAATGATCGAAGCCCGCGGCGGAAAAGTGGTTGGCAGCGTATCAAAAAAAACCAACTACGTGGTGGTGGGTAGCGACGCAGGCAGTAAGTTGATTAGGGCACAGGAATTAGGTGTGGCATTGCTGGATGAGGATAGCCTGCGCAAGTTGTTGGGTTTTGTATAACGAGGGTGTAAAAAAAACCGGCCAAGCAAGGTAGGTAGGTGCTTGACCGGTTCCAAACGACAGCGGTTAAATCTTTGTGAGTCGCGTCGTCGGCATAACGAGCGCTGGAATACGTTTGCCACCCCTGAGCAAGCGCAATGCAAACAGCGCCAAGCAGAGCGTGCCGAATGCAAAAACCACGTCACCGGGCACACGCATCCACACCAGTGTTTCCATAACAACCGAATGGATCACCTCCGGTGAGCGCGCAAACCACATGCCTTTGGTAACACTGGCCCAGGCTTGATAGATCCCTGCCGGTACCAGCGAAATAAACACCATCATCGCAAGCCCGATATTGAGCGACCAAAACATCGGCTGCAATAGCTTGTCCGACCAAGCCGCACGCTCAGACAGTCCGCGTAAACAGAACAACAACAAGCCGATGCCAAGCATCCCGTATACGCCGAACAGCGCTGCATGGCCGTGTGCTGCCGTCATGTTGAGTCCTTGCATGTAGTACAGCGCAATGGGTGTATTGATCGAGAAACCCAGCAGACCTGCGCCGACCACATTCCAGAATCCTACCGCGATAAAGCATAGAATCGGCCACTTATAGGTTTGTACCCAGGGTGCAGACTTGGATCGCTGATAGTTGCGATAAGCTTCGATCCCGATCATCGCCAGTGGAACCACCTCCAATGCTGAAAACATGGCACCGATAGCAATCACAAAGGTTGGTGTGCCGGTGAAATACAGGTGATGCAGTGTCCCGAGAATACCGCCAAACAAGAATACGATGGTTTCCAGCACGATGGCGCTGTTGGCGGAGCTGGCGCGGATCAGTCCAAGACGCGTGAACAACAGCGCAATGACCGCTGTGGCGAATACTTCAAAGAAACCTTCGACCCACAGGTGAACCAACCACCAACGCCAGTATTCGATCATCGAGTAATGCGTGCGCGGGCCCCAGGCCAATGATGTTGCATAGAAACCACCGATGCAAAGCGCAGCCAAAAATACCATCGCAATCAGGCCACGGCTTTCGGATGGTTTTTTCAATGCCGGTAGCAGCCCGCGACCCAACAGCAACACCCAGAATAGTAGGCCAATAAATAGCAAGATTTGCCAGATACGTCCCATGCTGGTGTATTCGAGTCCCTGATTACCGATCCAAAAACTGAAATTAGTCCCCAATCGCTGTAATGTGCCAAGCCAGCCGGATACAGTAGAACCAACCACAATAAACAGTAATGCCCAAAACAGTACGTTAACACCCAGTTTCTGATATTTTGGTTCGTATCCCGCGATGGCGGGGGCGATATACAAGCCGGTGGCCAACCACGCGGTTGCAATCCACAATACGGCGAACTGGGTATGGATGGTGCGGCTCACCGTAAAAGGTAGAATTTGCGCCAGTGGAAAACCGAAGAAGCTGTGACCCTCGACGGCATAATGGGCGGTGATTACTCCCATACCAACCTGCGCAAGGATTAGGCCGATTACTACATAGAAATATTTCTTGGTGGCTTGCATGGACGGCGTTGGTTTAAGCTCGAACAGCGGATCAATCTTGGGCGGGGTGGGATCGCCTTCCTCCTTATGTACCGCGTGATAGAAAATCATGCCCGCAATCGCGGCGATCATAAAAATAATACTGGCGATCGACCAAATACCGGCACCTGCGGTCGGTACATTATCGACCAGAGGTTCGTGCGGCCAGTTGCTGGTATAGCTCAGATCGGTTTCACCGGGCCGGTCGGTAGCGGCGGCCCAGGCAGACCAGAAGATGAATGCCGGCAGTGCTTGCAGATCAGCCTGATCCGACAACATACCGGCATTCATTGCATATTGCTCACGCAATTTATTTAGAGAAGATTCCGTGCCGAACAGACCGGTGTAATGCCGTGCAACTTGTTGCACGGCCGCGGCGCGCTCGGGTGACAATGTAATGGTGCCGGTCTGTGGATCATAGGTGTTACGCCGCATCGCGCGCTTGAGCAAACCATTCAATTGCGCTTGCTGCCCAACATCGAGTTGCTCGAACGGTTTGCCAAAATCACGCTGCGCCCACAGGTTGCGCAAGGCCAACGCCTCACGGTGCAGCCAGTCGGCCGACCAATCCGGTGCGACATAACTGCCGTGTCCCCACACCGATCCCAACTGCTGGCCACCCGCCGCAAGCCACGCCGCTTGACCGCGCTGTACTTGTTCTGCTGAAAACAACACGACACCCTGGGTGCTGATGACTTGTTTTGGAATGGGTGGTGCCTTCACGTAGATTTCGGTTCCGACCCAGCCTAAAATAGCGAAAGAGAGTACGCAGATGACGGCGAGCCAAGTCCAGAGTTTGCGTGTGGTGTGCATGGCAAAAATTCCTTATTGTGTGGGTTGAAAAATGGCTGGGCAGGACCCATAAGATGTACATTATCTACATCTTTAATAAGATGCAAGTAAAATGTATCTTATTGAACGTTTCCAAATTTCACCCTCCCATAACACGAACCCGGGCTGAGTAATGCGACTAACGGCGTACACGGACTACACATTGCGCACGTTGATGCATCTAGGCATCAATCGCAATCGGTTGGTGACGATTCAAGATATCGCCGATTTACACGGTATTTCCAAGAATCACTTAATGAAAGTCGTGCATCAGTTAGGTCTATCGGGCTTGGTGGAAACGATTCGCGGACGTAACGGCGGGCTCCGGCTGAGTCAGGAACCGGGAGAGATCAATATTGGGGAAGTGGTACGTGCGACCGAGACTGATTTTGATATGGCTGAATGTTTTGACCGTGCCAATAGCGCGTGTGTGTATGCTCCTACTTGCGTGCTGAAGGGGGTATTACATACGGCTACCGCCGCTTACCTGGAGGTACTTGACGGTGTTACGCTGGACGATTTAATTACAAAAAAAGACAAACACGCCGATAAAAATGCGGCGCTTAGTTCGATTCACTTTTTTCCGGGTGCTAAAGCCAAAAAACGGTAATTTCAACGAGGCAACAGCCCCGAAGCAAAAAAATCGCTAATGCTCGTATTTTGTCACGGCTTGTCCCGCTTTGCCTTTAGTAAGTATTACTTAAACAAATTGCTGCTAAAATCCATCGCCATCCAAAGGAGCAACCTAAATTATGACCAAAAAAATTCGTAAAGCGGTATTTCCGGTAGCCGGGATGGGCACACGATTTTTACCGGTGACTAAAGCGAGTCCAAAAGAAATGTTGCCGATTGTTGACAAACCGTTGATCCAATATGCGGTTGAAGAGGCGATTGCGGCGGGGATCACAGAAATGATTTTCGTGACCGGGCGCAATAAACGCGCAATTGAAGATCATTTCGACAAAGCTTACGAGTTAGAAGCCGAATTGCAGGCGCGCGGTAAAGAGAAAACACTAGAACTGCTGCGCACCATATTGCCGTCGAATATTACCTGTGTTTATACCCGCCAAGCCGAAGCCTTGGGTTTGGGGCATGCTGTATTGTGTGCCGCTTCTGTAGTGGGTGATGAGCCCTTCGCCGTCATTTTGGCGGATGATTTGATTGATGCACAACCTTCCGCGTTAAAGCAAATGGTCGATATCTACGAACAGCACTCTTCTTCGGTGCTGGGTGTAGAAAATGTAGCACGAGAAAACACCATGTCCTATGGGATGGTTAAATGCCAGCCGTTTGCCGAACGCGTGCAGCGGTTAACGGGTATCGTGGAAAAACCAAAGCCGGAGAATGCACCATCGACTCTGGGTGTGGTTGGGCGGTATATTTTAACCCCACGTATTTTTCGTTTATTGGAGCAGGTCAAACCGGGAGCCGGTGGTGAAATACAGCTCACGGACGGCATTGCGGCTTTGCTTGAGTATGAGGCGGTTTTCACTTACGAGTTTGAAGGTATACGCTACGATTGCGGAGGTAAATTAGGTTATTTGCAGGCGACCATGGGATTTGCAGCGAAACATCCGGAAGTGGGTGCGGCATTTAGAGAATACCTCGCTTCGTTAAATTGCAATTTGCCCAAAACCTGAGTCGACATTTTTTGCCGACACGATATGCATACACGTGAACAAGCTTTAGCGATATTAGATTCAGCCGATTTGATTTGTTCTGCCGAATTTGTTTCGGCATCCATTGCGCGGGTGGCCACAGAGATTACCCAGGTATTGGGTGAGCGCTACCCGGTTGTATTGTCCGTCATGGGGGGGGCTATCGTTTTCGCCGGTCAATTATTGCCGCAATTGCGGTTCCCACTGGACATTGATTACATCCACGTGACGCGTTATCGCAATACTACGCAGGGTCATGATGTGGAATGGAAGGTGATGCCGAAAGCGGAGATTCGTGGACGCGTGGTATTGGTGCTCGATGACATCCTGGACGAAGGCCGTACCTTGGAAGCCGTGCGAGAAAAGCTATTGGAGATGGGGGTCACTGAGATTTACACCGCCGTACTTGCGGTTAAAGACACCGGTCAAGTAAAGCCAATACAAGCTGATTTTGCGGGCATCCATTTACCCAATCGTTATGTGTTCGGCTGTGGTATGGATGTCAAAGGTCTGTGGCGCAATTTACCCGAAATTTATGCGCTCAAGGACGAAGGCGGTGCGGCTTAGGTTCGGTGGGCGTGCGGACAATAGGCTAAAGTTCTAACGATTTTCTTATTTAAGGTATTCAAACAAAATTCATGCTTGCAATCATTGGTGGCTCAGGCCTAACACAGTTAGCCAATCTCGAAATTACGCACCGCCAGGTAATTCGTACACCGTTTGGCGAACCGTCCGGTGCGTTGACGTTCGGACACGTGAATAGTGAAGAAGTTATTTTTCTGGCGCGGCATGGTTACGGCCATACCATTGCGCCGCACGATGTCAATTATCGCGCCAATATTTGGGCGATTCATTCGCGCGGAGTCAAAGATTTAATATCGGTCGCTTCTGTCGGCGGAATTCATGCAGATTTAAAACCGGGCACGATTGTTATTCCCGACCAAATCATCGACTACACGCATGGTCGGCAGATGACTTATCGTGAAGGGAAAGATACACCGGTTGTACACATGGATTTCACCGAACCGTATTGCCAGAAAACGCGTGAATTGTGTCTACAAGCGATACGGGCGGCAGGTGAAACTTGTATCGATGGCGGCGTGTATGCGGCTGTACAAGGGCCGCGCTTGGAGACACGCGCTGAAATAAATCGTCTTGAGCGCGACGGCGCAACGATGGTGGGGATGACCGGCATGCCGGAGGCCAGTCTGGCGAAAGAAATTGGCCTGTGCTACGCGACGATTGCGGTTGTGGCGAATCAGGCAGCCGGTCGCGGGTCGAGCAAGGATGGTATTCGCTATGATGAAATAGATGCGATATTGAAGCAATCCATGCAACGTGTGCGTAATATTCTTGAGCATCTGGTCGCCTTGCATGTCGGTTAAAGAAGTTTTGCGCATGGGCGATCCACGTTTGCTGCGAGTTGCCGAGTTGGTAGATCGATTAGACGCTCCGGCTTTGCAGGAACTCATCCAGGATATGCGCGACACCATGACGGCAAAGAATGGAGCAGGGCTGGCAGCACCACAAATCGGCGTCAATTTGCAAGTTGTAATTTTTGGAATGGAAGAAAACCCGCGTTACCCGGATGCCGAACAAGTACCACTCACCATCTTAATTAATCCGACGCTATACTATTTGGACGAAGAAATGGAAGACGACTGGGAAGGCTGTCTTTCCGTGCCCGGTATGCGTGGGATGGTGTCGCGCTATAAACGCTTGCGTTATACAGGCATCGATCATCAAGGTAATTCTATTGATCGTACCGTCTCCGATTTTCATGCGCGCGTGGTGCAGCATGAGTGCGACCATTTGTATGGCGTGTTGTATCCGATGCGTATGAAAGACATGCGCCAATTTGGCTTTACTGAGGTGTTGTTTCCAAGGCAAGACATTCAGGATGATTGAATGGGGTGCCCGGTTAGAAAAGTTCGCTTAGCTATTTGAGCATTTAGGCACTTCCCCGTATAATGCGGGACGCTTAGGCGCGTAGCTCAGCTGGTTAGAGCATCACCTTGACATGGTGGGGGTCGTTGGTTCGAGTCCAATCGCGCCTACCAACACAGTACAGAAGTCAGGCT